>JAEYQF010000247.1 GCA_023410155.1 Verrucomicrobiota bacterium
GTTCTCCACGAACCGACGCACTTGGTCCGGACACGCGGGCAAAACAAACCAGCCGGGAAAAGCACGTCCGGCTTGGCCCTCCTCGTTCGTTGTGGATAATACGATGCACCACCACTTCTCCCTGCCCACTGCGATGGAACCCCCACCTGCCCCCACTCCCTACCTCCTGCTGTTTCGCAACTCCGGCCCCGAAACGCACCGTCACCTTACTGCCGACGAACGCCAGGATCTGATGGTCCGATGGAATCGTTGGTTCGACGATCTCGTCGCAACCGGAAAGGCCGTGGAGGGTCAGCCACTCGAGTTGGAGACCCGGCTGGTCTCCGGTCCACGCGGTGAACGCGTGACTGACGGGCCCTTTGCCGAGACGAAGGAAGCTGTCGGCGGCTACGTGAAGCTCCTCGTTCACAGCCTCGAGGAAGCCACGGCGATCGCGCAACGACATCCCGGACTCGAGCACGGCCTGGTGATCGAAGTGCGCCGGTTCATGGAGGCGTGTCACCTCGGTGTCACCGGCACGTATCGCTCGAAGGCCAGCGTGCTCGGCGCCTCCTGAACCCGTCGCGTCCGCAGCGTCCGTGCCTCCCTTCACCATGCCCATGCCGCGCCCGCCGCTTCCCGGTTCGCTTCGGATCGACACGGTTCCGACGCCGCCACCTCCTCCGCCTCCCGGCGCGCAGCCCACGCAGCTCGTCGAACATTTCTTCCGTCACGAAACGGGCCGGCTTCATGGCGCACTCGTGCGCCTGCTCGGCGTGCATAATCTCACGCTTGCTCAAGACGTGGCACAAGAGGCCATGTTGCGCGCGCTTCGCAGCTGGTCGATGGGTGGCATCCCGCCCAATCCCTCTGCCTGGATCACGAAGGTCGCCATGAACCTCGCCCGCGACGCGCTGCGGCACCACCGCATGTCAGAGTCGAAGGAAGGCGCGATCGTCACCCATTTCGAACAGACCGCCTCGCCCGGCCCACGCATCGCCGACAGCGAGATGGAGATTCGCGATGACGCGCTGCGACTCATGTTTGTCTGTTGCCACCCGTCGATCGCTCCCGACGCGCAAGTCGTCCTCGCGCTCAAGGTGCTCTGCGGATTCAGCACGGGGGAGATCGCGCGCGCCTTTCTCAGCAGCGAGGCCGCCATCGAGAAACAAATCACCCGCACCAAGCAGCGCATCCAGGAATCTGGCGCCGGCTTCGATCTCCCCGAAGGCGAAGACCTGAGCCCGCGCCTCGATGGCGTGCTCGCCGCGCTCTATCTTCTCTTCAACGAAGGCTACAAGGCGTCCGCCGGCAACAGCCTCGTCCGCGAGGACCTTTGCGCCGAAGCGATCCGTCTCATGTCGTTGCTCGTCGCCCATCCGGTCGGCGACACGCCGCGCAGCCACGCGCTGCTTGCGCTCATGCTGCTGACATCCGCGCGCTTCCCATCCCGGCTCGACGAACAAGGCGAACTGCTGCGCCTCGAGGGGCAGGATCGCTCCAAGTGGAACTGGCCGCTGATCGAGCGCGGCCTCGCCGAACTGGTCGCCGCCGCGCACGGTCCCGAAGTCAGCGAGTATCACCTCCAAGCCGGCATTGCGGCGTGTCACTGCATGGCGAGCGACTACGCCTCGACGGACTGGCCGCGTATTCTCCGGCACTACGATGCACTCCACGCGATGAAGCCATCGCCGATCGTGGCGCTGAATCGAGCGGTCGCGGTGTCTCACGTGCACGGTCCGCAAGCTGGCCTAGACGCGCTCGACGACATCCCCAAACCCGAGCGCCTCGAGAAACACTACCTCCTGCACACCGTCCGCGGTGAATTGCGCTGGCAGCTCCGTGATTACGCCGGCGCGGCAGAGAGTTTCCGCCGCGCGCTGCAACTCGCCCAGGTCGGACCCGAGCAGACCTACATCTCGCGCCTCCTCAACCGCACGCCCAACGCGTAACCCGCGCATCGTCACCGGTTCCTCCAGGCGGCGCCCCGACGAGAGCCGCACTTTGCCGCGGCTCGTGCCGCACGGTCCCTCGACCAAGGCCGCACTTGGTGGCGACTCGCTCCGCTCCGTGGCTCGACCCTGCCCGCTCTTGGGCACGACCCGGTCTGGATTCAGGCGCGACTCGGGACCGGTGCGCAAAGTCCCTGAGAGCCGCATCAGGCTTCGCCGCAACCGACGCACTGGCCGGCCAAGCGGCGGTCGGTGCGCGAAACCCTTCTCGCCATGTCCCGAATCTTCCTTGCCGTTTTCCTCATCATTTTCGGCGTCAACATGCTTTTCGGTATCGGCCTTCCGACCTGGCTGCTCGGTCTGCTCGCCTTGGTTCCGGGCGTGCTGCTCCTCGCCGAACACTACCAGGTTCGTATCGACCGGAAATAGCTCCGGCGAACGAACGAATCGCCCGACCCACCAAGTCAACGATTAGTTGCCCTGGTGGAGCATGGCTCGCGTCAAAACGCGGCGTTGCCCGGTGTGCGCGCGAAGGGGATCACGTCGCGGATGTTGGGCACGCCGGTGACGAACATCAGCATGCGCTCGAATCCCAGACCGAAGCCCGCGTGTGGCACGGTGCCGTAGCGGCGCAGATCGAGATACCAGCTGTAGTCCGCCGGATTCAAACCGTGGCGACGCATGTTGGCTTCGAGCACGTCGAGTCGCTCTTCGCGCTGGCTGCCGCCGACGATCTCGCCGATGCCCGGCACGAGCACGTCCATCGCGGTGACGGTCTTGTCGTCGTCGTTTAGCCGCATGTAGAACGGCTTAATTTCCTTCGGGTAATTGTAGACCGTCGTCGGGCACTTGAAGAGCACCTCGGTGAGATAGCGCTCATGCTCGGCCTGAAGGTTCACGCCGTATTGGACGGGATACTCGAAGCTCTTGCCGCTTTTCAGGAGCAGTTCGACGGCTTCGGTGTAGCTCACGCGCTGAAACGGGCGCTCGAGCACGAAGTCGAGGCGAGTGAGCAGTTCCTTGTCCACGAACTTGGAGAACAACTCGAGATCCTCCGCGCACGTCGTGCGAACCTCGCGGATCAGGAATTTCACGAACTCTTCTGCGAGATCCATGTTCGCGTGGAGATCGTAGAACGCCATCTCAGGCTCGATCATCCAGAATTCGTTCGCGTGCCGAGACGTGTTGGAATTCTCGGCGCGGAAGGTCGGACCAAAAGTGTAGACTTTTCCGAGCGCGCAGGCGAAGGCCTCGGCTTCGAGCTGGCCGCTCACGGTGAGATAGGTGCGGCGCGCAAAGAAATCCTTGGTGTCGTCGATGAGCCCGTCTTCGCGCTTCGGCGGATTGGCGAGATCGTGTGTGGTGACGCGGAAGAGTTCGCCGGCGCCTTCGCAATCGCTGCCGGTGATGATCGGCGTGTGGACGTAAACGAACCCTTTCTCCTGGAAGAAGCGATGGATCGCGAACGCGAGCCGGCTGCGCGTGCGAAAGACCGCGCCGAAGAGATTGGAGCGCGGACGCAGGTGCGCGATTTCGCGGAGAAACTCCGGCGTGTGGCCTTTCTTCTGGAGCGGATAGGTGGCGTCCGCGGTGCCGACGATCGTCACATCTTCCGCGGTGATTTCCCACTTTTGTCCCTGCCCTTGCGACGGGACGAGCTTGCCGCGGACGGAGACCGACGCGCCGGTCGTGAGGTGCTGGATCGCGGTGTAGTTGGGCAGTTTCGCGTCGGCGATGACCTGGATGTTTTTCAGGCACGAGCCGTCGTTGAGCTCGATGAACGAAAACGTTTTCGCATCGCGGCGGGTGCGGACCCAGCCGTGGACGAGAATGGCGTCTTGGGCGGAAGCGCTCGCAAGCGCGTCCTTGACGGAGGTCGGTTTCAGCATGCCTCGATGGAATTCCGACCACCGAGGCTCGCAAAACAAAAGGGGCGGCGCCGCGCGATAGGAGCCGCGCGGCGGGCGGCTTCACACCGCCTAATCATGAATCAGGCGTTTGCGCCGAGGAAACGTTCGAAGCGCGTAACCGTGCGGTCACGACCCAGCACGCGGATCATCCCGGTGATGCTCGGGCCAATATTGGTGCCGGAGAGCGCGAGCCGGGCGACGGATTGATAATCGCCAAAGCCCAGCGATTTCGCGGTCGCGAGGGATTTCATCGCCTCTTCGATCGCGGTGTCGCTGGAGAGGTCGAAGGACGGGAGCGCCTCGATCAACTCTTGGAGCCGAGCCCGCGGGTCGCCCTTGCCCATGACCTTGTCGCGGACCTTCGCATCGATCGGAAAATCCTCGGTGAAGAAGTAGGCGGTGTAGGCGGGCAGCTCTTCCAGGCCTTTGATCTTCGGCTGGCTGAGGAGCATCACCTCGCGAAAATAGGCGTGATCGGCGGCGAGCGCGGACTGCGCCGCGGCGTTTTCCGTCTGCCGAGCAAAGAACTCGCGCGCGAGCGACACGAAGCGATCGGCCGGCTGGTCGAGCAGGTAGGCCATGTTCATGTGGGCGAGTTTCTTGTCGTCGAAGCGCGCGTTGCTCTGGTTCACGCCCGGTAGATCGAAGAGGCGGATGATCTCGGCGATCGGCATCTTCTCGCGGTCGTCGCCGGGGTTCCAGCCGAGCAAGCTGAGGAAGTTGACCAACGCTTCGGGCAGGTATCCACGACGCTGATACTCCTCGATCAGCGCACCCTGGTCGCGCTTGGACATCTTGCCGGGGCCATTCTGCTTCAGGATGAGCGGGATGTGCGCGAACTGGGGCACGGGCGCGCCCAGGGCCTTGAAGAGCTCCACATGCTTACTCGTGTTGGAGAGGTGGTCTTCGCCGCGAATCACGTGCGTGATCTGCATGGCGATGTCGTCGACGACGTTCACGAAATGAAAGACCGGGTTGCCGTCAGAGCGGAAGATCACGAAGTCCTCGTCCTCGATACGTTCGACGCGGCCTCGGATTTGGTCGTCAATCACGCTCGGTGCGGTTTTCACCTTCGTGACGGTCTTCTTGCGGTGCTCGTCGAACATCTCGTAGCGCTCGCCGAGAAGTTTGAACCAGATGGCGCCGTCCTTCTCGTAAGTGCGACCGGCCGCGGTGAGTTTCGCGAGATAATCGCGATAAACCTCCGTGCGCTCGCTCTGCCGATACGGGCCGAAGTTCCCGCCCACCTTGGGGCCCTCGTCCCACGTCATGCCGAGCCACGTGAGCGAATCGTAGATCACGTTGAGGAAGGCCTCGCTGTTGCGCTCCTTGTCCGTGTCCTCGATGCGCAGCACGAAGGTGCCGCCAGTGTGGCGGGCGTAGAGCCAATTGAACAGCGCGGTGCGGGCGCTTCCGATGTGGAAGAAGCCCGTGGGACTGGGCGCAAAACGAACGCGGACGTGTGACATGGTCGTCGGATGGTGACTTGTGAACAGCGAAAGGGACCAGCAAGAAACA
>JAEYQF010000267.1 GCA_023410155.1 Verrucomicrobiota bacterium
CGTTTCTTCTTCGTGAGGGCCCACTCGACGAGATCTGTTTCCTGCGGAATCGCGCCGAGCACGAGAGTGAGGTTGCGGCGATCAGGGCGCGGCGGGCGGGACTTGGCGACCGGGACCCCCGGCACAATCATCGGCGGCGTGTGGCGAAGCGGGGGCGGTTGCATGGATTCGCGCAGTCAGCACAACCTGTGCCCCCGCTGCGGCATGTGGATTGCTTCGCGGGCGCGAACCTTCACCGTAGCCCCGCCTCATGAGCGCGTCCGATCTTGCCAGCTTTGTCCAACGTCTGCCCAAGACTGAAACGCACCTGCACCTCGAAGGCGCGCTGCCACTCGAACTCGCGCGGCGGCTCGACCCGGTGTTTTTTGAGAAACCGCCCGCGTATTGGGCCCCGGATTTTCGCTACACCGACTTCGGGCAATTTCAGGAGCAGTTCGATCGCTACTTCTTCCACTGGTTCAAGACGCCCGAGAACTACTACGAGAGCTGCAAGCGCGTGTTCGCCGACGTCGTGGCGGCCAATGGCGTTTACCTCGAGGCGAGTTTCCATCTGGGCACCGCGGCGGTGATCGATGTGCCGTTTCGCGAGATCGCCAAGGCCATCCGCGCCGCCGTGCCGGCGGGACTCGAGTTTCGGCTGTTCCTCGGCATGTTTCGCGACCACTACGCCGGAGAGTTTGTGCCGATCCTCGACGACGCGATCACGTGGGACGAAATCTCCGGGGTGGACCTGCATGGCTTCGAGCGCCCGGAGTTTCAGCCCTGGAGCCGCGACGTGTGGGCGCGCGTCCGCTCGCTGGGCAAGGTCACCAAGGCGCACGCGGGCGAGTTCTCCCCGGCGAGCGACGTGCGCCGCGCGGTCGAGTTTCTCGGCGCGACCCGAGTGCAGCACGGTCTCGGCGCCATCAACGATCCAGAAACGATCCAGTTGTTGCGCGACCGGGACGTGACGCTCGACATGACGCCGATCAGCAACGTGAAACTCATGGCCGTGCCGTCGCTCCGCGAGCACCCGATCCAGCGGTTCCTCGAGGCAGGAGTGCGCTGCACGATCAGCACGGACGATCCCATGCTTTTCGGCAATCGCCTCAATGACGAATACATCGCTATTGGCACCGAAGGCGGCCTCAGTCGCGCGACCTTGGTGAAGATTGCGCGCAACGGTTTCGAAGTGGCCGATCTCCCGGCGACAGAAAAACAGCGTCACCTCGCGATGCTCGATGCGATCGCGGCCGAGTTGAGCTGACGACAATGGCGCGCACGAAGCTGCTGAAGAACGCGGACGTCGTCGTCACGATGGACGCGCAGCGTCGCGAGATTCGCGGCGGTGCGGTGTTGATTGAGGACAATCGTATCGTCGCGGTCGGGCCGACCGCGGAGCTGGCCACAAGCGCGGTGGATGAAGTGTTCGACCTCACGGGCCACATCGTGATTCCCGGCCTGATCAACACGCACCACCACATGTATCAGAGCCTCACCCGCGTGGTGCCGACGGCGCAGGACGCGGAGCTCTTCGGCTGGTTGCAACAACTTTATCCCATCTGGGCGCGACTCACGCCCGAGATGATCCGCGTTTCCACGCTCACGGCGATGGCCGAGCTGCTGCTCTCCGGCTGCACGACCTCGAGCGATCACCTGTATCTCTTCCCCAATGGCAGCCGGCTCGACGACTCCATCGAAGCCGCGGCGCAGATCGGGATGCGTTTCCATGCGAGCCGAGGTGCGATGAGCGTCGGCCGCAGCAAAGGCGGACTCCCGCCGGACAGCATCGTGGAGGACGAAGCGGCGATCCTGCGCGACACGCAGCGTGTGATCGAAACCTTTCACGACGCTTCGCGCTTCGCGATGCAGCGGATCGTCGTCGCGCCGTGTTCGCCGTTTTCGGTGAGCCCTGAGCTTATGCGCGAGTCCGCAGTGCTCGCGCGCCAGTATGGTGTGTCGCTGCACACGCACCTCGCGGAAAACGACAACGACGTCGCGTATTCACGCGAGAAATTCAACTGCACCCCCGCCGAATACGCGGAGGAACTCGGCTGGCTCGGTCGTGACGTGTGGCACGCCCACTGTGTGAAGCTCGACGACGCCGGTATCCAGAAATTCGCTACAACCGGCACCGGCGTGGCGCATTGTCCGTGCTCCAACATGCGACTCGCATCCGGCATCGCGCCCGTTTGCACGATGCACAAACGCGGCGTCCCGGTCGGGCTGGGCGTCGACGGATCGGCCTCGAACGACGGCGCGCACATGCTCAACGAAGTCCGTCAGGCGATGCTCCTTCAGCGCGTGGGCTTCGGTCCTTCTGCGATGACGGCGCGCGAAGCGCTCGAACTCGCCACGCTGGGTGGCGCTCGCGTGCTGAACCGCGACGACATCGGTGCGATCGCACCGGGGCTGGCGGCGGATCTGGTGGCGTTCGATTTGCGCCAGCTCGCCTTTGCGGGCGCGCAGCACGACCCGGTGGCGGCGCTGGTGTTTTGCCAGTCGGCCGGCGTTGCGCTGAGCATCATCAACGGGCGGATCGTCGTGCGCGACGGCCAGCTGACGACCATCGATCTGCCGGTCGTCGTCGAACAGCACAACCGGCTCTCTCGCCAGCTCGTGAACGGCTGATCGGCTTCCGGCAGGCGAACACTTTAGGGCCTTTTCTTTTCGCCGCACTGCGCTCACGTTGTCGCATGGAAAAACGGAAATTCACGGAGCTGGGTCTCTCGCCCGAGTTGTTGAAGGCGGTCGACAAGATGGGGTTCGAGGAGGCGTCGCCGATTCAGACTGCCGTCATCCCCGTGATCATGGAGGGGCGCGATGTGGTCGGGCTTTCCTCGACCGGTTCCGGCAAGACCGCGGCGTTCGCGATTCCCGCGATCGAGCGTGTCGACCCGAAGCAGCGTGCCGTGCAGGTGCTGATTCTTTGTCCGACGCGCGAGCTGGCGGTGCAGGTTGCCGAGGAGGCGGGCAAACTGGCGCTCTTCAAGCGGGGCGTATCCGGTGTGCCGATCTATGGGGGGCAGAGTTACGAGCGGCAGTTCCGCGCGCTGGCCGCCGGTGTGCAGGTCGTCATCGGCACGCCCGGCCGCGTGATGGATCACATGGAGCGTGGCACGCTGAAACTCGACACGCTGAAGCTCGTGATTCTCGACGAAGCCGACCGCATGCTCGACATGGGCTTCCGCGAGGACATCGAGAAGATCCTCTCCGCGGTGCCCGAGCAGAGGCAGCTCTTGTTTTTCTCGGCCACGATGCCGCGCGCGATCCAGGACCTCATCAAGCGCTATTCGCACGACCCCGCGTGGGTGAAGATCGAGGCGGTCGCC
>JAEYQF010000348.1 GCA_023410155.1 Verrucomicrobiota bacterium
GTCTTCCCCGGACTTCCCGCTCGCATCCCGGGCCCCTGGATGCCCCAAGCACTTCAACTTCTGGCGGGGTGGGCAGTGCTGTATCGCCACTGCGTGTCCCGCCGCTTCTTCCCCTCCAAAATCAAATGATCACGAAACTCGGTAGATTCCTCGGCGTCGGCGCGCTCGCGCTCGGCACTTTGCTCGGCACGGCCCGCGCGGCGGACACGGTCAAGGTCGGCGTCCTTCACTCCCTTTCCGGCACGATGGCGATCAGCGAAACCTCGCTGCGCGACGTGCTGCTGTTCACGTTTGACGAAATCAACGCCAAGGGCGGCATCAAAGTTGGCGGCAAGAGCTACAAGATCGAGCCGGTCGTCGTCGACGGCGCCTCGAACTGGCCGCTTTTCGCCGAGAAAGCGAAACAGCTCCTCGAGCAGGACAAAGTCGCGGTCACCTTCGGCTGCTGGACCTCGGTGAGCCGCAAGTCCGTGCTCCCGGTGTTCGAGAAGAACAACGGCCTGCTCTTCTACCCCGTGCAATACGAGGGTGAGGAAGAGTCCCAGAACGTCGCCTACACCGCCGAGGCTGTTAACCAACAAGCCACGCCCGCGGTCGACTACCTCCTCGAGCAAGGCTACAAGAAGTTCTACCTGCTCGGCTCCGACTACGTCTACCCGCAGACGACCAATCTCGTCCTCCTCGAGTATCTCCTCAGCAAGGGCGTGCCGATTGAAAACATCGGTGGCGGCTTCCGCAAAGACGAGTCCGGCAAGATCATCTCTGCGGGCAAATACACGCCCTTCGGCCACACTGACTATCAGCAGATCGTCGCCGAGATTAAGCAGTTCGCCGCGGGCGGCGGCGCGGCCGTCATCAGCACGCTGAACGGCGACACGAACGTTCCCTTCTTCAAGGAATACGCGGCTTCCGGCCTCACTGCCGATACCTGCCCGGTCGTTTCCTTCTCGATCTCCGAGGACGAATTCCGCGGCCTGCCTGCCGACCAGCTCGTCGGTCAGCTCGGTTGCTGGACCTACTTCCAGTCGATCAACACGCCCGCCAACAAGAAGTTCGTCTCCGACTTCAAGGCGTGGCTCGCGAAGAGCACCGTGCCCGGCATCGTCAAGGATGGCCGCGTGACCTGCTCTCCGATGGTGCTCAGCTACAATGGTGTTTACCTCTGGAAAGCTGCGGTCGAAAAGGCTGGCTCCTTCGATGTCGACGCCGTGCGCGCCGCCTGGAAGAGCGGCATCTCGTTCGACGGCCCGGCAGGCAAAGTCACCACGCAGCCCAACATGCACCTCACGAAGAACGTCTACATCGGCGAGACCAAGTCCGATGGACAGTTCAAGATCCTGAAGTCCTTCGACAACGTCTACGGCGAGCCCTGGCTGAAGGGTAAGTTCAAGTAAGTCGACGCCGCTTCTCGACATCGAATTCTCCGGCGGGGCGGGCCTCAAAACCCGCCCCGCTTGCTTTTCCTGCGCCGCCGCCGCGCGCGCGGGTCATACCCTGAGTTTGGCACAACTCTAGCAATCCCCGCCGCGCGTTGATGAAACTCCTGCTCCGTCTGTTTTGCGTTTTGCTCTGGCCGTTTGCGCTCGGTCAGGCGCGAGCCGCCGATTCCGAAATCCCCCGCCAAACCCTCGCCCGGGCGATCCTCGCCGAAAGCGATGCGGACAAACGCGCCATCATCGGCTCGCTTGCTGGTCGCGCCGACGAAGCCGTGGGCGAACTGCTCATCGCGTGGAGGCAGGATGCCCTCTTCATTTACACTGCACCCGACGGCACCCGAGTGCCTGTGCGTCTCACCGGCTCGGAGGACGCCGCCGGCACGCGAGACGCCGTGCGCGTGGCGGATGGCGAGCCGCTCACGGATGGTGCGGGCACACCGCTTCGCCTCGACAAGGCCGATCTCGATTCGGTCGATCACAACGCAAACCTGCGCCGTGCGATGAAGGCCGTGCTCGACCTCGTCGACCTCGCGGCGGCCCTCCCGGCGAAACGCATCCAGGCCATCAAGACGATCGGTCAGAGCCAGGACGCGGAAAAACTCTCCGCGATCGAAGCCCGCCTCGAGATCGAGACCGACAAAAATGCGATCGTCGCCCTGCGCGAGGCGCGCGCCCTCATCATGCTAAAGAGTGCGAAGGATGAGGACCGCCTCACCGCGCTGCGCGAGTTGAAGGCCGTGCACACGCTCTCCAGCACCGATTTCATCAAGGCTGCGCTCGCTGATGCCGAGCGGCGCAATCACCCGCAGCTGGTCAATGCCGCCCGCTCGGCCTTGAACGCGGTCGATTTGCACCGCACGAAGGTCGACTTTTTCGGCACGCTGTTCCGCAGCCTCAGCTTGGGCAGTATCCTTCTTATCGTCGCGCTTGGCCTGGCCATCACGTTCGGCCTCATGGGCGTGATTAATATGGCGCACGGCGAGATGATCGCGATTGGCGCCTACACGACCTACGTCGTGCAAAACATCTTCGGCGGCGGTCTCGCGCTTTCGCCGTTTGGTTTTTCCCTTTCGTTGCCCGGTCTGAACTCGAGCGGCTGGGTTTACCAAAGCTACTTCATCGTGGCGCTGCCGTTGAGCTTCCTCTGCGCCGCGTTCGTGGGGATTCTCCTCGAGCGCAGCGTCATTCAGTTTCTCTACCGCCGTCCGCTCGAGAGTCTCCTCGCCACGTGGGGGGTGTCGCTGATTCTCCAGCAAATCCTGCGGCTCACGTTCGGCGCGAACAACGTTCAGGTCAGCAGTCCGGTTTACCTCAGCGGCAACTGGACGGTGAATGACATCCTCTTCGGCTGGAATCGGGTCTTCGTGATCGGCTTCGCCGTGCTGATCGTGTTCGGCGTCTACCTGGTGCTTACGCGCACGTCGCTCGGTTTGCTGATACGCGCCGTCATGCAGAATCGTGGCATGGCTGCCTGCATGGGCGTGCGCACGACGCGCGTGAACATGTTGACGTTCGGCCTGGGCAGCGGACTCGCCGGACTCGCGGGCGCGTTTCTCAGTCAGATTGGCAATGTCGGTCCTTCCCTTGGTCAGAGCTATATCGTGGACAGTTTCATGGTCGTCGTGGTCGGCGGGGTGGGGAACCTCGTGGGCACCGTGATTAGCGGACTCGGCATCGGTTCGCTCGATCAATTCATCCAGCAGTATTCGCCGGCCCTCGCGTCTGCATTTTCCACCGTGCCGTTTGTCGGCGGCTTCCTGCAGAACCTCGCGCAGGACTCCGCGGTGTTCGGCAAGATTCTCGTTTTGTGCGGCATCATCCTCTTCCTCCAATGGCGACCCGCGGGCCTCTTCGTGACGCGCAGCCGCAGCCTCGATTGATCGCGCCATGAACGACTCGTCTTCCAGTCCACGCGCGCGCATCGAGGTCATCGCCATCGCGGTGATCGCTGCGCTGCTCATCGTCGTCATCCCGGCGCTCAACGCCTACGGCGTCATCAGCAACTTCCACCTCAACCTCTGGGGTAAATATCTCTGCTACGCGCTGCTCGCGATCTCGGTGGATTTGCTTTGGGGCCACACGGGTCTGCTCTCGCTTGGACAGGCGCTGTTCTTCGCGCTCGGTGGCTACATGCACGGCATGTATCTCATGCGCATGATCGGCGACCTCGGTCAGCACAAGCAGCCGATCCCGGACTTTCTCGTGTTTCTCGGTTGGACAAAGCTCCCGGCGTTCTGGGAGCCGTTCGATAGTTTCGGTTTCGCGCTGGCGATGGTGTTTGTGCTGCCGGGACTCGTCGCGCTGATCTTCGGTTTCCTCGCGTTTCGGTCGCGCATCAAGGGCGTGTATTTCTCGATCCTCACGCAGGCGCTCACCTATGCCGGGGCGCTGATTTTCTTCCGCAACAACACCCTCATGGGGGGCAACAACGGTTTCACGGATTTCAAGTTCATCCTCGGTTTCGATTTCCGCGATCCCGCGACTCCGCGCTGGTTGTTCATCGCGACGGCCGTCACGCTGCTGCTCGTGTTTCTGGGTTGTCGCTGGCTGCACACGACGAAGTTCGGCCTGGTGCAACGTGCGGTCCGCGACGGTGAAAACCGCGTGCTCTTCAGCGGCTATGCCTCCGCGCACTACAAACTCTTCATCTTCGTGCTCGCTGCGTTCATCGCGGCTATCGGCGGAGCGCTCTACGTCCCGCAGGTCGGCATCATCAATCCCTCGGAGATGACGCCCGACAAATCGCTCGAAGCCGTCGTGTGGGTCGCGGTCGGCGGACGCGCGACGCTCGTGGGCCCCATCATCGGCGCGATCTCCGTCAACGCCCTCAAGAGCTGGGCCACGCGGGCAATTCCCGATCTGTGGCTCATGCTGCTCGGTGGATTGTTCATCCTCGTCGTGCTCTTCCTCCCGGGCGGTCTCGTGAGCATCCCGAAGCGTCTCGCGCCGCTCTGGCAAAAATTCCGCCGCAAGTCCGCGCCTATCGAAACGGCCAGCAACGCCGCGAAGCCATAATCGAAAATCGAGACTCCGAAATCGAAAATCCCTCATGGCTCATCCGATTCTCAACGTCGAAGACGTCTCGAAGACCTACGACGGCTTCAAGGCCATCTCGAACCTCAACTTTTATCTCTTCGAGGGTGAGTTGCGCACGGTCATCGGTCCCAACGGCGCCGGCAAATCGACCTTTTTCGATCTCATTTCCGGTCGGGCGCGTCCGGACACGGGCACGATCGTGTTCGGACAAGACACCGACCTGACCGAGCTCAACGAATACGAAATCAACCGCCTCGGTGTCGGCCGAAAATTCCAGACGCCCAGCGTCTACACCGAACACACGGTGTGGGATAATCTCGTGCTCTCGCTCAAAGGACCGCGCGGCGTCTTCGCGTCGTTGTTTCACCGCCTCTCGTCCACCGATCGCGACCGCCTCGACGAACTCCTGAAGCTCATCCGCCTCTCCGACAAACGAGGCTGGAAAGCCGGCCAGCTCGCCCACGGCGAGAAGCAGTGGCTCGAGATCGGCATGCTGCTCGCCACGGAGCCGCGACTGTTGCTCGTGGACGAACCCGCCGCCGGCATGACGGATGAGGAAACGCACCGCACGGGCGAACTGCTGCTCTCGCTCGCCGAGAAACACAGTCTCATCGTGGTCGAGCACGACATGACGTTTGTCCGTCAGATCGCGGTTAACGGTCAGGTCACTGTCCTTCACCAAGGCACCGTGCTCTGCGAAGGGAAATTCGACGATGTCCAATCCAACCAGAAGGTCCGCGAAGTCTATCTCGGCCGCGGCAAACACGGCACGCGATGAACGCAAAATTCTTTAACCACAGAGACACAGAGGTCACGGAGAACACCCCGATGTCTTCCGCTTTCTGTGTCCTCCGTGGCTCGGTGGTTCATTAAGCGATGTCCGCTCTCCTCCAACTTTCCTCGGTCGAAACCTATATCGGAGGCTCGCGCATCCTTCGCGGCGTCGACCTCACGATCAGTCCCGGCGAAGTCGTCGCCCTCATGGGGCGCAACGGCGTGGGCAAGACCACCACATTGCGTTCGATCACCGGCGTTCTTCCCGTTCGCTCCGGCACGATCACGTTTGCCGGCGAGCGGATCGATGGACTGCCCATCGATGTCCGCGCGCGCAAAGGCATCGGCAACGTGCCCCAAGGCCGCGACATCTTCCCGCACCTCACCGTCGAGGAGAACCTTCAGGTCGGACTTGTCGTGCACGGACGAAAAGGCGCCGAGGCGAAGGCAATGCTCGACCGGGTCTATGACCTCTTCCCGGTGTTGAAGGAAATGCTCCGGCGCAAAGGCGGCGTGCTTTCCGGAGGTCAGCAGCAACAGCTGGCGATCGGTCGCGCGCTCCTCACCGATCCGAAGCTCCTGATCCTCGACGAACCCACCGAAGGCATTCAGCCGTCGATCATCGAACACATCGGCGATACGTTGAAAAAGCTGAAGACGAGCAACCTCTCCGAGGAGGAGCGCACCGCGCAGGCCCGCCAGGAATCCGCAGAGATTCAACACGCCGTGAAAGCGCTGAAGAAGGACGGTCGTCTCGCGATCCTGCTTGTCGAGCAATACGTCGATTTTTGCCGCGACGTCGCCGACCGTTTTTACGCGATGGATCGCGGCGCGGTCGTCGTCTCCGGCCCCATCGCCGACCTCACCGACGAAGTCGTGCGGGAGCATCTGCAAGTCTAGAGCCAGGTGCTGAGAGCTGAGAGCAAAACCACCGGACAAACCCCGCGATCGACGATCGTGCTCTGGACTCTCAGCTCTAGACCCTAGACTCTCAGCTCCGTCGTCCCATGCACCTGACCCCTCGCGAACGCGAAAAGCTACTCATCGTCACCGCCGCCGATCTCGCCCGTCGCCGCCAGGCTCGTGGCGTGAAGCTCAACTATCCCGAGTCCGTCGCGATCATCACCTATGAGATCATCGAAGGCGCGCGTGATGGCCGCACGGTGGCTGAGCTCATGAGCTTCGGCACGACGATCCTCAAGAAGAGCGACGTGATGGAGGGCGTCGCCGAAATGATCCACGAAGTGCAGGTCGAGGCGACTTTCCCCGACGGCACCAAACTTGTGACGGTCCATAATCCCATCCGGTGAATTCCCAATGAACGACAGAGACACCGAGGCCACAGAGAAACCCGATTTGGGATGAGCTCTGTGTCTCTGTGGTTCTATGCTCCCATGATCCCTGGCGAAATCATTCCTGCAGCCGACGCCGCTTCGCTTGAGGCGAATCTTGGCCTTGAAACGAAGACCATCAGCGTCGCCAACACCGGCGATCGTCCGATTCAGGTCGGCTCACATTTTCATTTCTTCGAGACCAACGAGGCCCTGCGCTTCGATCGCGCGGTGGCGCGCGGTTTTCGTCTCAATATCCCCGCCGGCACCGCCGTGCGCTTCGAAGCCGGTGACACCAAGACGGTCGAACTCGTCGCGCTCGCCGGCACCCGCGAAGTCTACGGCCTCAACGCGAAGGTCAACGGCAAGCTCTGAGGGTGAAATCTCGCCACAGAGGACACGGAGCGCCGACACAGAGATCACAGAGCACGAACCTTTCGGCGATGTTTCCTTCATCTACTTCCTCCGTGCCCTCTGTGTCCGAGCTCTGTGCGCTCTGTCGCTAAACGTCTGAATCTCTTCCGCCCATGCCTCTGAAACTCACCCGTCGCCAATACGCCGAGATGTTCGGTCCCACGGTCGGTGACCGCGTTCGTCTCGCCGACACCGAGCTCTTTGTCCAAGTCGAGCGCGACCTCATCGCCGAAGGCGGCGGTTATGGCAACGAGGTCAAATTTGGCGGAGGCAAGGTCATCCGCGACGGCATGGGGCAGTCGTCCACCGCGCTCGATGCGGAGGCGCTCGATTTGATCATCACCAACGCGCTGATCAT
>JAEYQF010000357.1 GCA_023410155.1 Verrucomicrobiota bacterium
GCAGAAAAAGGAAGAGGCGTGTTCACTCTTCAACCTCGGCTACCTCGATCTCGAGAACCGCGCCGCCGCCGAATCGCTTTACTGGCAGATCTGCGAAACCATCGCCAAGGAAGGCCGCGACTCCGGCTACCAGCCCGAGGAACTGCACGACCTCAACAAGCTCCTCGCCGACCAATACGTCTGCAATTTCTCCGTCTTCCAGTCGCTGCTCGACCATTGGGCGCTGAAGCAACTTTTCCCCGTCGCCCCGTTGCATCGCCTCGATGAGAAACCGTCGGTCAACGCGATCCTCGTCGACATCACGTGCGACTCCGATGGCAAGATTTCGTCCTTCATCGATCTCCAGGACGTCAAGGACTACATCACGCTCCACCCGCTGAACAACAAGCCCTACTACCTCGGTGTGTTCCTGACCGGCGCGTATCAGGACATCATGGGCGATCTCCACAATCTGTTCGGCCGCGTCAACGAAGTGCACGTCTTCCTCGAGGAAGATGAGCCCAACGGCTTCTACATCGAGGAAGCGCTCAGCGGCAGTCGCATCGCCGATGTGATCGAGGGCGTGCAGTATCAGCAGGAAGATCTTTGCCGCCGCATGAAGGCGCAGATCGATGCCGCGACGCGCAAGGACATGGTGAAACCCCGCGAAGGCGTCCGCCTGCTCGAACTCTACGAAAGCCAGATGCTCAATAAGACTTACCTGAGCATCGAGTCCAAGAAACCGGCCAAGAAGAAGAAATAAACCGTCTCCGTTTTTCGGATACGCTCAGGGCGCGGACTCGCTTCCGCGCCTTACTTTTTCCCTTCTCGGCGGATCCCGACTCGGTCCGCACCTCCTCCCGGGTCGGTCCGCACCTTGGCGCGACCTGGTCCGCACGTTGGCACGGGTCAACCCGCACCTTGGCACGACTCGATCCCGACTCCCTCCCGGGCCGCGCCAAAGGGAGCCCCAGTTTTGTGCGAAACTCCCGCGCGACTATTCGCTTTTGCAAACGTCGAGCATAGGAGAAACCTCCCCTTATGCTACCCCGCCCCTTCGCATTGTTCGTCGCTTTGCTGCTGCCGGTCTCTGGTTTCGCGGCCTCTGCGCTGCTGAATCCCCAGGCCCGCGTTCATCTCAATCTCAACGGCAAGTGGCATGTGATCGTGGATCCCTACGAAAACGGCTACTACGATTATCGGCACGAGCCCTACGATGCTCCGGCG
The DNA here is from genome assembly GCA_023410155.1 of Verrucomicrobiota bacterium. Classification (GTDB taxonomy): domain Bacteria; phylum Verrucomicrobiota; class Verrucomicrobiia; order Opitutales; family Opitutaceae; genus Opitutus. The sequence continues at coordinate 1,207 of JAEYQF010000357.1, forward strand.
AAACCCACGGGCGGCTACTTCCTGGACCGCAAGCCCACGGATCGCTCCGAGTTGATCGAATACGATTTCGACAAGAGCCCCACCCTCACCGTCCCCAGCGACTGGAATTCCCAAGAGGAGAAACTCTTCTACTACGAGGGCACGGTTTGGTATCGGAAAAAATTTGATGCGCCGGCCCTGCGGCAGGATCGCCGATACTTCGTTCAGGTGGGCGCGGCCAACTACTTCGCCGATGTGTATCTCAATGGAAAGAAACTCGGACGGCACGTGGGCGGGTTCACGCCCTTCGCCTTCGAGGTGACCGGACTCGTTCGCGCGAAGGACAACTCGCTTGTGATTCGAGTGGACAACACGAGGCGCCCCGAAGCCGTGCCGACGGTGAACACCGATTGGTGGAACTACGGCGGACTCACGCGCGAGGTGGCGCTCCTCGAGACTCCGGCGACATTCATCCGTGACTACCACGTGCAGCTGAAGCGCGGATCGCGCGATCGTATCGCCGTGCGCGTGACGCTCGATGGAGCCAAGCAGCCCCAGGTCGTGCGCGTCGTGATTCCCGCCGCCAAGCTCGAGGGCGAAGCACAAACCGGAGCCGATGGCGTGGCGGAGCTTGAACTTGTCGCACCCGATCTCGCGCTTTGGTCGCCGAAGAATCCTCAGCTCTACGACGTGGAGATAGCGAGCGGCGACGACCACCTCGCCGACCGAATCGGCTTTCGCACGATCGAGACGCGCAGCACCGATATTCTGCTGAACGGCGAATCGATCTTCCTCCGCGGCATCTCGCTGCACGAGGAGAATCCATTACGCGGCGGTCGCGCCAACTCGCCGGAGGACGCGCGCTTGCTGCTCGGCTGGGCCAAGGAACTCGGCTGCAACTTCGTGCGGCTCGCTCATTATCCCCACAACGAGCACATGGCGCGTGTCGCCGACGAAATGGGCCTGATGCTTTGGGAGGAGATCCCGGTTTACTGGACGATTCAGTGGGAGAATCCCGCCACCTTGGAGAACGCGCGCAACCAACTCCGGGAACTCATCCTCCGGGATCGCAACCGCGCGAGCGTGATTGTCTGGTCAGTGGCGAACGAGACGCCGGTGAGCGAACCTCGCACGCGCTTTCTCAAAAACCTCGTCGCTCTCGCGCGCTCCCTCGACGGCGCGCGCCTCGTCTCGGCGGCGATGGAAGTCCACGCCGAGCCGGGCGACGGCAACCACAAGATCGTCGACGATCCTTTCGGCGAATACACGGATTTGCTCAGCTTCAACCAATACGTCGGCTGGTATGATGGCTTGCCCGACAAGTTGGAGCACGTGCGCTGGACGTTGAAATATGAGAAGCCGGTGGTGATTAGCGAATTCGGCGCCGATGCGCTGCAGGGTTTGCATGGCGACCGGCTGACGCGCTTCAGCGAAGAGTATCAGGAGGATCTTTACCGGAAGACGCTGGCGATGTTGCAGAAGATCCCCGCTTGGCGCGGGACCACGCCGTGGATTTTGTGCGATTTTCGGTCACCACGGCGTCCGCTCCCGCACGTGCAGGACGGTTGGAATCGCAAGGGCCTCATCGGCGAAAACGGCACGCGGAAAAAGGCGTTCTACGTGCTGCGCGAATTCTATCGGTCTCCCGGCGCCGCGGCGCCGAAGCGCTGCGCACCTCAGCCCTCATGAGCCCGGGCACGCTCCGCGTCGCCTGCTGTCCATGGGGGAATGCGCTCGATCTGGAAAGGCTCCATCACGTTCGGTTTGGTCAACGTGCCGGTCTCGCTCTACCCCGCCACCCACCGCGAAGAGTTGAAGTTCCGGCTGCTGCGCTCATCCGATCTTTCGCCCATCAACTACAAGCGCGTGGCCGAGGTCGACGGGGCCGAAGTTCCGTGGGACCAGATCGTGAAGGGCTACGAATACGAGAAGGGAAAGTTCGTCGTGTTGAAGGAGGATGACTTCAAGCGCGTGGATATCGAGGCGACGCAGACGATCGACATCATGGACTTCGTCGACCTGAAGCAGATCAACCCGATCTTCTTCAACAAGCCCTACTACCTCGAGCCGCAGAAAGGCAGCGCGCGCGTCTACCACCTGCTGCGGGAGGTGCTGGCGCAAACGGGCAAAATCGGTGTCTCCAAAGTTGTGATACGCACCCGGCAGCATCTCGCCGCGATCAAGCCCAACGGCAACCTGCTCGCGCTCGAAGTCATGCACTTCGCGGACGAGCTCATCGGCGCGGATGAGTTGAACGTTCCGGAGCCCGGAACCGTGAGCAAACGCGAACTCGAGATGGCACGCTCGCTCGTCGAGCAGATGACAACCAAGTGGGAGCCGTCCCGTTACACCGACGAATACCGCACCGCCTTGCTCGATCTCATCGAGAAGAAGGTGCAATCCGGAGGCCAGGAGTCACCGACCACCGCCAAGCCGCGGAGCGGAGGCAAAGTGATCGACCTGATGACGGCGTTGCGACGCAGCCTCGATGAAGCGGCGGCCAAGAAGCCAAAGAAGTCCGCCGCCAAACCCAAGCCACGGCCCAAGCGCAAAGCAGCGTAAGCTCTCGCGCCCACGGCGCCCCGCCCCTTGCCTGCCACCCCGAACAGTCGATCCCGCCCCGCTCGGCCGCGCGCTGGGGCTCCGACTAAACCGCTCGGTTTCGTGGAGCCAATGAAGGCGCTGGGCGCGAAGACTATTCCCGCCGGCGACTGGCGGCTCGAGATCAAGTTCGACGGTTATCGCGCGCTGGCGGTCGTGGCCGGAAACGCCGTCGAGCTGTGGTCGCGGAACGAGAATACCCTCACGGAAGACTATCCTGAACTGGTCGCGGCGCTGAGGAAACTCCCGTGCCGTTCGGCCACTCTCGATGGCGAGATCGTCGCTCTCGATGAGAATGGCCGACCGAGCTTTCAGCGGCTCCAACGGCGCTCCCACGCAGCGGATTCGGGTCCGCTGCTCTTTTATCTTTTCGATCTGCTGGAAGTCGATGGCGTGAGCCTGCTCGACGCCCCGCTCGAGAAGCGCCAACAGAAGCTGGCCAAGCTCCTCGGACGCGCCAAAGACCCACTACGTCAATCGGAGGTGTTCGACACCACGGCGGAAGAACTTCTCGCGCACGCCCGAAAGCTGGGTCTGGAGGGGATCGTCGCCAAAGCCGCCGGCTCACGCTATGAAGTGGGCCGGCGTAGCGGAGCGTGGCTCAAATGCCGCATCGCCCAGGATCAAGAATTCGTCATCGGCGGTTTCAGCCCGCCCAATGGCTCTCGTCGGTTCTTCGGTTCGATCTTGGTGGGATACTACGAAGGGAATCGGTTGATATACGCTGGAAAGGTCGGCACCGGATTCAACCACTCTCTCCTGCGCTCGCTTCACGCCAAGTTCCTGGGGCTCCAGACAAGTGACTGCCCGTTTGCCAATCTCCCTCTGGCGCATCGCAGCCGTTGGGGTCAGGGCATGTCGCGCACGGAGATGACTCGGATGCATTGGGTCCAGCCGAAGCTGATCGCCCAGATCAAGTTTGCCGAGTGGACGAGCGAAGGTTTGTTGCGCCAGCCCGTCTTCCTTGGCGAGCGGACGGACAAAGCCGCGCGCGACGTGACCCGCGAGACCTTCGCCGCATGAACGCGCCCCGCCGCCGTTTATTCAGACAATGTAGGAGAGGAAACCGGCACGATCCGCTCGGCCCGTGCCATGC
>JAEYQF010000360.1 GCA_023410155.1 Verrucomicrobiota bacterium
GGTGAGCACCGCGCGATCGGCCCGCACGGCCACGCGCCCGGTCTGCACGAGCGCGTCGCCATAGGGGAAGAGCAGGCCGGGAAACCAAAATACGTTGGCTACCCCCGCCGCCTGCAGGAACTCCGCGTCACGCCGGCCCGTGGTGACGACGACCCGATCGAACGCCTGGGTGCGGATATACTCGAACAGCCGTCGCATCGCTGCCGCGCTGCGGTGCATTTCCGAGATCACGAGGACCTTCGGAAAAGGGAATGCGCCGAGCGAGCACGGCAGGCCCGAGTCACTTCCGTCGTAAGCCACCACCACAACGTCCGGCATCTGATCCGCCGCGAGACGCGTCAAAAACGTGGCCGTGTCGAACATCGCGCGGGGCGTGCGCAGCGAAAACACGCGTCCATTTATCAGCTCATCTTGGAGCAGCGGACCACAAGTGACCTGCTCCTCGGCCAGTCGGGGATTCAACTGCTGCTGCGGAGCAAACGGAGTGAAGAAAAGAATGCACATTGTCCGGGCGTGGTTTGTGCCGGCTCGCGCCGACGCAGCCGTTTAGCAGGATGCGAACCGGACAGACCTTCTTATTCGTAACTCACTGTCTATACAGCGTTTCAGCATGTTTTTTCCGCGATCTTTCCGCGTCTGTGCGCGCCGAAGACCGCGGGCGGAAGATTTTGCCGCCGGACAACTCGCCCAGCAGCCACGCGAAGATTCGGTTCCCCGGCGCAGGCGGCTGCGATTACACCGCCACCTTCAGCGGCATCGTCATCGCTCCGCCGCGAATCGTCTCCTTCAGACTCGTCGTCGAGATGCCATCGGTGCGCGGAAGATAGACGACGTCGCAATACTCGCGCAAGTGGTCAAACTTCCCCTCCCAGTCGTGGCCCATCGTGAAGACCGATACTCCATGCGTCACAATATCGGTGGCCTTCTGATCCCAACCCGTTTCCGGTATCGCCATGTCCACCATCCGCAGCTTCCGCACGATCTCGATCCGATCCGCGAAGCTGCAGACGCACTTCTTTCCCTTCACCGCGTTGAACTCGTCAGTCGACACCGCGACGATCAAATAGTCGCCGAGCGCCCGCGCCCGCTCGAGCAGCCGGATATGCCCGATGTGCAGCAGGTCGAAGGTGCCGTAGGTGATCACTTTGCGCGGGAGTGGAATCATGGTCGGATAAGGTGGTTATCGGCGCGACTAAACAGGGATTAAGTTCGGATGGCGTTCGAGCACCTGGCTCGCGGGATTCAGGGTCGACCACTCCTCCTCCAAGCGGCGCTCGATCGCAGCCTTGGCCGCGAACGCCACTCCGCCTGGCGGTTGATACATGAACTCGTCCAACTTCCCCAGCCGCGTCGCGGCTTGTGAGTCGCGTCCTGCCGCCACCTCGTCGAGAAAGCGCCGGATGTCTTCCTCGGATTCTGCGTTCGCGCAGTAGTTGAAGAACTCCCCGTCGGCATTGGTCGCCGGTCCGCGCGGATTTCGTAGATGCAACAGCGGCTTCCGTGTCACCGCATATTCTAGGATGAAAGACGAAAGATCCGAAATCATCGCATCCGATTGCGCAAAGACCGGCAGGTAGGACTGGCCTTCATCAAAGCGAATGTTCCCTGCCGCCTCACAACGCGCGCGAAAATCAGCCACATCCTGCTGCGTCAGAATTTTTCGCTGCACCATGGTCGCGAACAGGAGCGGATGGGGCCGGATCACGAACGCCATTTCCGGCCGGCGGGCGAACTCTTCCGGAAGAAACCGCCACCACCGGAAAAAGGTCGAATAACCGTTCCCAAAACTGGAGCCGTCTAGCCGCACATCGAAGTGCGCGTTCCAGAAAACCATCTTCCGGCCCGCCACAAACCGCTCCAGGGCCACGTCCTGGCCGCGAACGTCATCTCGCAAGGCATCCACCTTTGGATGGCCGGTCACCACGATGTGACGATCTCCGGTCAGGCAATGCTCCCCAAACATGGCACGATGTCGGTTGGCGCGCGCGAACATCATCCACGCGAGCTGCTGCAACGGCAGATTGAACAAGAACGTCAGCGTCTCCTGGCTGCCGCCCAGCTCGATGGCATACGACGCATACGCGATGCGCGGCACCGCCCTCATGATCTCATGCGTCTTCCAGCCGTCGGGCCGTGTCACATCGTAGGGATTCTGGAGAAACACGATATCCGCGCAGCCAGGTGCGAGCTTGAACCGGGTCCATTCCACATGAGGGATGCCTTCCTGTCTCAAGAAATCGAATACAGCGTGTCGCTCGCGATCAGTCGTGTAATAAGGATGGTTGTAAGGCAGCCCCACGACGATCACCTGCCAGTTCGGATCGGCCGCGAAAGCCTCGTAGATCGACGCGCAGCTATTCCAAAACGGTCCGTGCTGCACCACGAAGAGCGCGCGGCGGCGGGTGCCCGGCGCGGGTGCGGCCACATCGCCCGACCCGCCGACGGCGCGATGGTGGAATTGCAATGCCTCCAGCAGGCGGCCTTGGCGCTTCAATGCGTGACCCAGCCAGAGGAGCGACTGACCATCGTTGGGCGCAAGCGTGCGGGCGCGCTGAAAAGCATCCGCGGCCGCTTCGTAGCGTTTCGCCGCGAACAGACTTTGTCCGAGCCCGAGCCACGCCGCACTGCGGCGCGAGTCGAGCTGCACGGCCGCTTGAAGCGTCGCAATCGATTCCTCGACTTTGCCCGCCTCGCGCTGCGTCGTGCCGAGTTCGCACTTCCACTCGACGTGCTTCGGCTCGAGGTGCCCGGCCAGCTTGAAGGCGACCACTGCCCCGTCAAAGCGCAGCAT
>JAEYQF010000048.1 GCA_023410155.1 Verrucomicrobiota bacterium
GTAAAGAGCCGCGACTCGCACTCGGCAACGATCCGTTCCTGGTGCGCACCGAGAAATCGGGAAAGAGGACCACCGCGTCATCCGCCGCAGTGAGGTTTCGCGACTCGAGCCGCATCTTGGCGCGACCTTGTCCGCACGGTGACGCGATCGTGTCCGCACGGTGGCGCGACCGTGTCCGGACGCTGGCGCGACTCGATCCTCATCGGGTCCCGAAGAGCGGCAGGGTAGAGGGGAAGAAGTTGTCACAATCCTGTGTGACGATGCCCAAATCGCTCGCGAGGAGAGGGTCAGAAATCTTCGCAGGTGGTGCCGTTTTGCGGGTTCGTCACAGAACCGCCATACGATCGTAACATTCACCCGGCAGGATGGAGGCGTTTTAGGACACCTAACCACAAAACGCATCCTCCATGTTGAAACTAAAATCCCAATGGCTCGCCCTCGTCAGCGGCGTCGCCTTGCTCACGGGTCAGGTCTTTGCGCAGGACAGTGGTCCTCTCCTCGACTTGCTCGTCCGGAAGGGCCTCGTGTCCGATCAGGAAGCCGAGGAACTCCGCGCCGAACTCGCGCGTGAAGCCCACGCCGGCGTGACGTCCTCGATCTCGGGCGGCAAGAGCACCACGTCCCTCGCGATCGACGGCCGCATCCAGCTCCAATACGCCGGCCTTTCCAGCGATCAGAACATCGCCGACACGAACCAATTTTTCCTTCGCCGCTTTTACCTCGGCGCCCGCGCCAAGGTCGGGGCGAACTGGCTGGCCGTGTTGAACTACGATTTTTCGGGCGGCAATTTCGACAAGGGCTTCATCGAGTGGTCGGGCGACGTCGGCGGTCAGCCCCTCACGCTCGACTTCGGTCTGCGTAAGGTGAACTTCGGTTTCGAAGAGACCACCTCGAGCGGCAGCCTCAAGGCGATCGAGCGCTCGGCCGTCACCCGCTTCTTCACCGAGCCGAATAACGGACGTCGCCTCGGCGGCGGTGCGCACCGCATCGGTCTCTTCCTCGATGGAGGATCCTCCGACGCCCGCCGCGGCCGCGCCACTGGTTTCTACTACGGTGCCGCGATCACCAATCCGCAGCGCACCGAGACGTTCGGCGATGGGACGGTGGTCGGTTCCAAATCTGCGGGCGATTCGATCATGAATACCCAGGCTTTCTGGGGTAACGCCGGCTACACGCTCAAGGGCAGCGCGGCTACCGTCCACTTCGGCGGCGCGATCGGTTTCCTGCCTGATCAAGGTGGCCCCGGCAATCTCACCCGCGGCCAGGGCTACGACATGGTCACGCACTCGATCTTCGCCGACCTCGCGATGGGCAAGTTCAACCTCGCGGCCGAGTATCTCTGGGCCGAGGTCGACAGTGGTGCTGCGATCGGCACCGATGCGAAGCCGAGCGGCTTCTGGGTCCAGCCCTCGTTCATGGTCAACGAGAAGTTCGAACTGGTCGCTCGGTTCAGCTCGGTCGCCGCCGATGGTCGCGGCGTGAAGACATCGGATGGGATCCGCTCCTCGCCAGGCGCGACCACCGCGCAGAAACTCGAGGAATACTACCTCGGATTCAACTACTACATCGTCGCCACCGACGTGAAACTCCAGCTCGGCTACGTCGGCGGTCGCACCAAGGACGCGCCGGTCGAAGAAGAGATCTCGGGCGTGCGCTCGCAACTCCAGATCATGTTCTGATCCGTGCAGGAATAACTCCCTAACCAATCCTCTTATGAAGAAAGTCCTTTTGCTCGCTCTCGCCTTGGCAGCCGTCACCTCGGCCCAGGCCCAGAAACTCGTCATCAAAGGTTCGGACACGCTCGGCGCCAAACTCGTGCCGCAGCTCGCCGAGGCTTACAAGGCCAGCCACCCCGGCGTCTCGTTCGAGATCGCCGCCGAAGGTTCGACGACCGGCATCGCCGCCATCACGGACGGAACCGCCCAGATCGGCATGTCTTCTCGTCGCGCCAAGGCGACTGAACTGTCGGCCGCGCAGGCCAAAGGCGTCTCCATGAAACCCATCATCGTCGCCTACGACGGCATGGCCGTGGTCGTGAGCGCCAACAGCCCGATCACCAGCCTCACCAAACGCCAGGTGGAGCAGATATTCACCGGTGATGTGACGGACTGGTCTGCGGTCGGCGGCAGCCCGGGCAAGATCTCGGTCTACACCCGCAACACGTCCTCGGGCACCTACTCGGATTGGAAGGACCTCGCGATGAAGAAGCGCGACTACGCTCCGTCTTCGCAGAAGATGGCGGGCAACGAGCAGATCGTCGCCGAGGTGGCGAAGAACCCGAATGGCATCGGCTACGTCGGCCTGGCCTACATCAAGGCTCCTGGCGTCAAGGTCGTCCCGATCGAGGGCCAGTTGCCGAACAAGGAAGACGTGATCTCGAAGAAGTATCCGTATGCCCGTCCGACGTTCTACTACACGAACGGCGAACCCAGCGGCGAAGCAGCGACGTTCGTCGAGTTCACCTTGAGCGACGAAGGTCAGCGTATCGTCTCCCAAGTCGGCTTTGTGCCGGTTCGCTGAGTTTCACCTGTCGTGGTCCTTGGAAGGCCCGCTTGACGTCAGTTGAGCGGGTCTTCGTCTTCTCCCTCGATCGTTATGTCACAAGCGCCAACCAGCCCTGTGCCCACGCGCGCCTTCGTGCTCGAGCGTCGACGCCTGCGGTTCCTCGGCCTCTCGCTCGATGATGTGATCCGCACGTTTTTCGGCAGCAATGCCCTCGTGGCGATCGTCGTGCTGACGCTGATCACGATCTTCCTCTTCAAGGAAGGCGCCGGTTTCTTCGGCGACAATCTCGACAACCTGCGCATCTACCGGCGCGCCGGGCTGGAGTATGTGGATTACATGCGCCGCGCAGAAGCGGAGCATACGGCGTTGACCCGTTATTTGTCCGACCTGCGGCTGCGCACGCTGCAGCACTACATGAACGTCGAGAAGCTGAGCGTGGCCGACGCGAACACGAAGCTCGCCGAGTTCGACGCGTTCGCGGACCGGTTCGCCGAGCCCGTCGAGCCGATCCGGGGCTTCGTGTCCGACCTCACCGATGTGGTCTCGGCGATCAAGACGAAGCACACGGTCACGCTCGACCAGATGGAGGAGCGGCGGCAGTTGCTGGCCGTGGGACGCCAGGCCGACGCGGACGCGATCGTCGTCGAGCCCGTCAACTTCGAGGCCGAGCTGGCGCCGGTGTTCGGCACGCTGCCGGCGTTCAAGGAGGCGAACCGTGAATTCATGCGCAGCCTGCAGGTCGCGCTGGATGATCAACCTGCGCTGCCGACGGCCGAGCTCACCGAGCGGATGAACAGATTTCAGCGCACGGCGCGCGCCTACATCGGCACCCTGCCGCAGGTGGAACGCGACCTCGAGTCGTGGGACCCCGATCAACCCGTTCCGATGTGGAAGGCGTTCTCTTCTTTCCTCCTCGGCCGGCAGTGGCTCACGGCGAGTTTTTGGCAGGACTGGTATGGCGTGCTGCCTTTGCTCGTCGGTTCGTTGATGGTTTCGGCCGTGGCCCTGGCACTCGCGGTGCCGTTTGGAGTAGGGGCGGCAATCTATGTGAACCAACTGGCGACGCCGGCCGAGCAGCGCCTGATCAAGCCGTGCATCGAGTTCATCGCGGCGTTTCCGTCGGTGGTGCTCGGTTTCTTCGGGATCGTTTTCCTCGGTGAACATCTGCGCGCGCTGTCGCAGGTCGAGTGGCTCTCATGGGTGCCCGGGTTCCCGATCGCAGAGCGCCTCAATGTCCTCACCGCCGGGTGTCTGCTCGCGCTGCTCTCGGTGCCGACGATTTTCACACTCGCGGAAGACGCGTTGAACAACGTGCCGCGTGCGTTCAAGGAGGCCTCGTTCGCGCTCGGCGCCACGCGGCTCCAGACCATTTTCAAGATCACTGTGCCCGCGGGCCTCTCCGGCATCATCTCGGCTGTGCTGCTCGGTTTCGGCCGGGTGATCGGCGAGACGATGGTCGTGCTCCTGTGCGCGGGCAATCGCATCGCGATCCCGGACTTCTCAGAGGGCATCGCAGTCTTCACCCAGCCGGTCCACACGATGACCGGGATCATCGCGCAGGAAATGGGCGAGGTGGTGCGCGGCAGCATCCACTATCGCGCGTTGTTCGTGGTGGGTATGGTGCTGTTCTTCCTCGCGCTCCTGATCAACTACGTGGCGCAGCACATCGTGCGGCGTTATCGCATCTCCATCGGCTGACGCATGACGCCCGCGACTCCTGCCAATCCCTTTGCCTTTCGTCCCAGCTCCGCCCGCGTGGCGGAAAAGGGCTTCTCGTGGATTTTCCGCATCGCCACATACGGGGTGCTGCTCGCCGGCGCCGCGGTGTTCTTCCACATCGTGGCGAAAGGCGCACCGACAGTCTTCCAAGCCGCGCCGCCCTTCATCAATACCGAGTTTCTCTTCAGTGCGCCCGAGACGCTGTATGTCTTCGAGCATGACGGGCAGAAGCACGAGATGGGCGACCGCGAATTCCGCGCGTTTCGCGCCAGCCTCGGCAATCCCGATATCAGTGCCGAGACCTACGTCTACTCGGCGGGCGGCATTTTCCCCTGCATCGTGGGCACGCTGCTGCTCGTCGGCGGCGCCATGACCATCGCACTCTTTCTCGGTGTCTGCTCGGCCATCTACCTCAACGAATACGCGAGGGACACCTACACGATTCGCCTCCTGCGGCTCGCGATCGTCAACCTCGCCGGAGTGCCTTCGATCGTGTTCGGCCTCTTCGGATTCGGCCTGTTCGTAATCTTCTTCGGCTGGAACGTCTCGCTGCTGGCCGGCTGGTTCACGCTCGCCTTCATGGTGCTGCCGGTCGTGATCACCGCGAGCGAAGAGGCGCTCAAGTCTGTGCCCAAGGGTTTCCGTGAAGGCTCGCTCGCGCTCGGCGCGACCAAGTGGCAGACGATCCGCAAGAATGTCCTTCCTTATGCGCTGCCCGGCATTCTGACCTCGTCGATTCTCGGCATCGCCCGGGTGGCGGGTGAGACGGCGCCGATCATGTTCACCGCGGCCTACGTCGTGCGCGACCGCCTGCCTTGGGAGGTCGCGAAGTGGAGCGATTTCTTTTTCCAGGGCGTGATGGCGCTGCCGTATCACATCTACGTCGTCAGCTCCAAGATCCCGCAGAACGAATACACCGAGCGCGTGCAATACGGCACCGCGCTGGTCTTCCTGCTCGTGGTGGCTGCGGTCGCCACGGCCTCGATCCTCCTGCGAAACAAACTGCGCAATCGCTACAAATGGTGAACGCCATGCTCACAATGGATCCCACTTCCACCCACGCCACGCCTTCCAGTCCGATGCCTACGTCTGCCTCACCCGCCGCCCGCCCGACCGCGACGCCACCTCTCTCCGGCCCCGCGATCATCGAGGTGCAGAAACTCGATTTTCACTACGGCAACCACCAGGCCTTGCATGAGATCACCCTCGATATCCCGCAGAAACAGGTGACGGCCTTCATCGGCCCATCCGGCTGCGGCAAGTCGACCCTGCTGCGTTGCTTCAACCGCATGAACGATCTGATCGACGGCACGCGCGTTTCCGGCGGCTCGATCAAGATCCGCGGCGTCGACATCAACTCGTCTTCGGTGGACGTGATCGAACTCCGCAAGCGGGTGGGGATGGTCTTTCAGAAATCGAATCCCTTTCCGAAATCCATCTACGAAAACATCGCCTACGGACTCCGCCTCCAGGGCATCAGCCAGCGTGAGCGGCTCGACGAGATCGTCGAACGATCCCTGCGCGGCGCAGCCTTGTGGGACGAGGTCAAGGACCGGCTCGAGTCCAGCGCCCTCGGTCTCTCCGGCGGCCAGCAACAACGTCTCTGCATCGCGCGCGCGATCGCCGTGGAGCCCGAGATCATCCTCATGGACGAGCCCTGCTCCGCGCTCGATCCGATCGCGACCGGCAAGGTCGAGGAGTTGATCCAGGATTTGCGCCATCATTTCACCATCGTGATCGTCACGCACAACATGCAGCAGGCGGCGCGTTGCTCGGATCGCACGGCGTTCTTCTACCTCGGCCGTCTCATCGAATTTGGCGCCACACGTGACCTGTTCATGAATCCCGCCAACCCGCAGACCGAGGCCTACGTCTCCGGCCGCTTCGGCTGAGCCCCTGGTTGCGCGCCCGATCTCCGCCTTTCGACCTTCGACCTCCGAGAAAAATGACCCACTTCACCGAAGAGATGAGCAAGCTGAAGGAAACGCTGCTCGCCATGGCCAGCCACGCCGAGTCCGCGATGGCCCGCGCGATGCGCGCGCTCGTCGAGCGCGACGCCGCCCTCGCGCAGCAGGTCGTCGACGACGACAACATACTCGACCAGTTCGAAATCGAGGTCGACGACATCGCCATCCACCTGCTCGCCAAGGCTCCTCTCGCGACCGAACTCCGCCTCATCACCATCGCGATGAAGATTTCCCAGAATCTCGAGCGGGTGGGAGATGAGGCCGTCGCCATCGCCAAACGCTCCCTCGACCTCAGCCGCGAACCACAGCTCAAGCCCTACGTCGACCTTCCCCGCATGGCGACCATGTCCCTCGAGATGCTGCGGGACTCGATCACCGCCTTTATCGAGCGGCAGCCCGACCGCGCCCGAGCGGTCGTTCCGCGCGATCAGGAGGTCGACGATCTCAACCGCCAGCTCTACCGCGAACTTTCCAGTTTCATGATCGAGCGCCCCGCCAATATCTCCCGCTGCCTCTCGCTCATGGCGGTCTCGAAACGCCTCGAGCGCATCGCCGATCACGCCACCAACATCGCTGAAGAGGTCGTTTACCTCTATGAAGCGCGCGACATCCGTCACACCGGGAAAAAAGCCCAATGAAACCTAGGATTCTGATCGTCGATGACGAACCCGACGCCCTCGAGGTGCTCGGCATCAAACTGCGCGAAGCCGGCTTCTCTCCGCTCTTCGCCGCCGATGGCGCCAAGGCCCTTGCGATGACGAAGTCCGAGCGACCCGACCTCATCGTGCTCGACCTCATGCTTCCGGAGATCGACGGCCTCGAGGTTTGCAAAATCCTCCGTCGCGATCCGACCACCGTCGGCATTCCCATCCTCATGCTGACGGCTAAAGCCGCTGAGATGGATCGCGTGCTCGGACTGGAACTTGGTGCGGATGACTACGTCACCAAACCCTACAGCCCGCGCGAACTTGTCCTGCGCATCCGCAAGCTCCTCAAACACCTCAAGACCGCCGAAGACGCCGGCGACCACCTGCGCGTAGGCATCCTCGAAATCGACGTGCCGCGCCACTCCGCGCTGGTCAACAACCAGCCCGTCACGCTCACCGCCACGGAATTCAATCTTCTCACCCTCCTCGCCAAACGCCGCGGCCGGGTGCAAACCCGCGAACGACTCCTGCAGGACGTGTGGGGCTACGAGACGGCGATCGACACGCGGACGGTCGACACCCACATGCGGCGCCTCCGCGAGAAAGTCGGTGCCGCCGCCGACTACCTCGAGACGATCCGCGGCGTCGGCTACCGGTTCAAGGCCGACATCTAACCACCACGACCTCCACTGCCTCGCGGCTTGCTCGCCACCTAGCGGGCAGCCGCCCTGCGACATGACTCTGCTTGCCATCCTCCTCGGCCTCGCGCTCGCCCTGATGTTTGCCGCCTGGTCGAGGGAACGCTCCCGGCGGCACCGCGCACGCGACGCGCATCGTGCCGAGCGCGCCGAACAACAGGCCGCGCACGAAGCCACGCTCCGGGAGCGCTCGCGCCAGAACCAGGCGGTGCTCGACAGCATGATCGAAGGCATCGTCGTGCTTGATCGACAAAACCATGTGCTCGTGGCGAACCGCGCGGCCTCATCTCTGTTCGGGTTTTCTTTGCCGGCCACGGGGCGCGCGCTGCTCGAGACCGTCCGCCATCACGAAATCGCCACCCTCGTCGCACGGTTGTCGCGCGAGCCTAGCGTGCTCGGTCACGAGTTGCGCATCGAGGGCGCCGCACCGCTTTTCGTGCAGGTCAACGCGGTGGCGCTGCGCGAGGCCGACGGCGCCCCCAGCGGTGCCGTGCTCGTTTTCCACGATCTCACGCGCGTCCGCGAACTCGAGGGTGTGCGACAGGATTTCGTCGCCAACGTCACCCACGAACTGCGCACGCCACTCTCCCTCATCAAGGGCGCGACCGAGACGCTCATCGACGGCGCCAAGAACGATCCGGTTTCCCTCGATAAACTGCTCGGCATCGTCGACCGCCATGCGAATCGCCTGACCAACCTGATCGACGATCTGCTGCTCCTCGCGAAGCTCGACTCTGGCCGCATGACGCTGCACCTGCAACCCGTTGCCCTCCGCGCGCTCGTCCAGGAGGTCGCCGAAGATCTCGCACCCCGCGCGGCAACGCGCCAGATGCGCATCGAGAACGCCCTTAGCAACGGACTCATCGCTCAGGCTGATCCCGATCGAATCCGCCAAGTGCTCTCGAACCTGATCGACAACGCGATCAAGTATGGCCGCCCGGCCGGCGCGATTTCTGTCAATGCGACCACGCTCGACGAACGCATGCTGGAGATATCCGTGCGTGACGACGGCCCCGGAATTCCGCCGGAAGCGAAGGCGCGGATTTTCGAACGTTTCTACCGCGTCGACAAAGCGCGGTCGCGTGATCAAGGCGGCACCGGTCTCGGACTCGCGATCGTGAAACACGTCGTGCTGGCCCCCGGCGGTGCAGTTCGCGTGGAAAGCGCGCCCGGCCAGGGCGCGGCGTTTCACGTCACGCTCCCGCGGCCGGTGACCAACACCGTCTGAGCGTTCATTGCGGGAGCTCCGAGTCTCGGGCCGTGCCGCGTTGGGGCGCGACTCGTTCCACAGTCGGGCGCGACCCGATCCGCACCCTGGCTCGACCCATGCCGCGCATTGTCACGACCGGGCCCGCATTCGAGCGCGACCCGGGACGGACCCAGGCGCGGCTCGCGCCTCAGTAGCCGGCGCCGTGGAGCAGGCGCACCGTGAAGTAGCCCAGCAGGCCTGTCACTGGCAGGGTGAGGACCCAAGCCCAGAGGATGCGGCTGACGACGCCCCACTTCACGGCGCTGAGGCGCTTCGTCGCACCCACACCCATGATCGAAGTGGCAATGACATGCGTCGTCGAAACGGGAACGCCAATCGATGATGCGGTGTGAATGACGATCGCGGCCGTCGTCTCTGCGGCGAAGCCATGCACGGGCTGGAGCTTCACCATCTTGTGACCCATCGTTCGGATGATGCGCCAGCCGCCCGCGGCGGTGCCGGCAGCCATCGTGAGGGCGCAAGTGATCATGACCCAGCGCGGCACCATGAACTCGGGCATGTGCAGAAAGCTCAGCCACTCGGGCAGATTGTCGAACGCGCCGGACGTGGTGCCGGTGAAGAGGGCGAGCGTGATGATGCCCATCGTTTTTTGCGCGTCGTTCGAACCGTGGCTGTAGCCCATGAAACCCGCGCTCACGAGCTGCGCCTTGCCGAATACGCGACGCACGAACACGGGCGTAGCCTTTCTCAGCACCGCGAGCAGGAAGAGCATCAGCAGCGCACCACCGATGAAGCCGATGGTGGGCGACGAGATCATCGGCAGCACGATCTTCGGCCAGAGCCCCTGGTGCGCGCCGCTGGTATCGACGATGTGCCAGTGCAGGACGCTCCAGTCGCCGTTGGCGGTGCCGAGCGCCGAACCGCAGAGTCCGCCGACGAGCGCATGGCTGGAACTGGAAGGCAGGCCAAGCCACCACGTGAACAGATTCCACACGATCGCGCCGAGCAACGCGGCGAGCACAGTGGACATCGTGACCAGTTCCGCGTCGACGAGGCCTTTGCCGATCGTGGTCGCAACGGCTGTGCCCATGAGGGCGCCGACCAGATTCCAGCCCGCGGCCCAGAGCACCGCCTGACGCGGGCTGAGCACTTTGGTCGAGACGACGGTGGCGATGGCGTTGGCCGTGTCGTGGAAGCCGTTGATGTATTCGAAGACGAGCGCGGCCAGCAGAACGAGCAGGAACAGCGTCATGGCGCGAAGCGGGACGCGGTCAGGCGTGTTTGAGCACGATCTGGAAGACGATGTTGCCGACGTTGCGGCAGCGATCGACCACTTGCTCCACCATCTCGTAAAGCTCCTGCAGAATCACG
This sequence comes from Verrucomicrobiota bacterium, assembly GCA_023410155.1. Classification (GTDB taxonomy): domain Bacteria; phylum Verrucomicrobiota; class Verrucomicrobiia; order Opitutales; family Opitutaceae; genus Opitutus. Next base: position 10,118 of record JAEYQF010000048.1, read on the forward strand.
AGTTCCTTCGCATCGTAGGGTCCGTGGTAAAGCTCCTTGAGCAGGCCGAGCATGACCTTGTCGGCCTCACCTTCGGCGTATTGGAGCCGTTCGTTGGCCTCGCTGATCTTGTTGAGGTCGGCTCCGCCGCGGAGCGATTTCACCATGAAGACCACGGCCTCGGCCGACAGCGTGAGCAACTCGGCCTGGCGTTTGAATGCGGCATGCGGCACCCGGCCGGGATAGATGGAGAGGCGCTCGACGATTTTCTCGATGGCCTTGGGGATGCGATAGAGCGCGAACGAGAGCTCCTCGATGTCCTCGCGTTCGAGTGGCGTGACGAAGGTCTTGCTGAGCTCCTCCGTCATTTGATGGCGGATACGTTTCTCCTTTCGGCGACTCTGGACAAATTCGTCGAGATTGGTCGCGGCGCCGCCTGCGGCGATCGTCTCGAGGAACTTCGTCAACAGCTGCACGCTGGTGCGTGCCTCCTCTGCGCCCGCTTCAAGCAAATCGAAGAACTTGTCCTCTTTGCCGAACAGTTTCTTGAGAGAAAACATGCCGGTGTAAGTAGCGGCTCCGAATTTTAGAGGCGAAACAAATATCGTAGGACGTTGCTCAGATCTGGCCGCGGAGTTTCGCCCAGAGATACCCAATCCTCTCGTAAATCGCCCACGTGCTGCGGCCGAGGGAGTCGGTGTCCCACGAGTAGTCAGTCCAACGGAAAACCGATTGCGGTTTCGCTTGGTAATCGGTCGGGCACGGCACGGCGTGCACCCCGGCTCGCTCGAATAACGCCATCGCGCGGCGCATATGCCATGCGGAAGTGACGAGAGCGCAGGGCTGCGAGCCCAACAGAGCGGCGACCGCGCGGGCCTCGTCAGACGTGTCCCGCGGTTCATCGAGGCGGAGGATCCGGTCAGGCGAAATGCCGAGAGAGATCGCGGCGTCCTGCAAGATCATCGCATGGCTCGGTTCGCCCGGTTCGGAGGCACCGCTGACCACAAGCTTCGCGTCCGGCAGTCGTTGCAGCAGGCGAACGCCTTCCGTCAATCGACCCCGTGCCGAGTTGCTCAACATCGTCAGGCTCGAAAAACCCGGGCCGCGCGCATGACCGCCGCCGAGCACCACGACGAAGCGACAGGCTGAGACTTCCGCGGGGAGGTCGGCTCGGGCCCGCACCTCCGGGACGGGTGGGTAGATCGCTTCGAGCGGCCGCAAGAGCGCCACACTCACGGCTTTGTTGCTGAAAAACAGCAGGAGCAGAGCGCCGGAAAGGGCGAGAGCCCGGCCGAGTCGCTTGCGCTGCGTCCAACCCAGCAGCAGTAGCCCCGAGAAAATCAACAGCAGGCAGAGCGGCAGCGGCATCAGCCAGAACGACACGAACTTCTTAAGTGCGAAACCCACGTCGCACCCAAACGGCAAATGCGGCTGCGAGGCAAGGTGCTTCGCCCCGGCGCCGGCACGGCGACTCGGGGATGGGCTCAGGACAATTTCGGGGCTCGCGATAGGGGGAACAACTTCCGGGCTGCCCGGACGATGCAAAAATGCAGCGCGTCCTGAAACCCCATCCGTCCGCCGCCAGCCCTGGCTTGTTTGCGCGCACGGAGCTTTTCCCGCTCGAGGTGACGTTTGGCGCACCCGAGACCGTGTTGGGCGAGTCCGACCCGGGACCTGCGCTCGCGTTGCCGGTGCCCTGGCTCGGGGGGGACCAGATCGAGTGCTTGTTTCCCGAGACAGACCCGATCGGATTCGCCCACGGTTGCGCCGTGCGGATGGCTGGCGAGTTGATGGTGGGCTACGCGGTCCAGCCGGTCGGCAGTTCGATGCGTATGGCCTCACGCGATCTCTACGCGCGCATCATCGCGGCGACGCTGGGTCACCAGCTCTACCGCGTCTGGAACTACGTGCCGCAGATCAACGCGACCCATGGCGGCGTCGAAAATTATCAGGCGTTTTGCGCCGGGCGTTCCGAGTCGTTCGAGCTGGCACACGGGCCCGGATTCAAACGTCGGCTGCCCGCTGCGTCGGCCGTCGGATGCGGAGGCAACGCGCTCGTGACCATCTTCGCCGCCGGCCGGGCCACGCCACGCCACATCGAGAATCCCGAGCAGGTGCCGGCCTACGAATATCCGCGCGAGCACGGGCCGCGGCCTCCGAGCTTCTCGCGAGCGAGCGTCGTGCTGGCCGATGGGCGCAAGTGGGTGTTTGTCTCCGGCACCGCTGCGATCAAGGGCCACCACACCGTCGCGCCGGACGACCTGGAGCCGCAACTTGCGTGCACGCTCGACAATCTGCGCATCGTGGGTCGCGCTGCCGGGCTGGGCCGGGAAGTGGGACGAGGCTCCCCCTACCGCCGCTTCCTGAAGGTGTATATCCGCCAGGCGGGCGACTATCCCGCCGTCCGCGAGTATCTGGAGCGCGAGCTGCTCCAGCCCCAGGATCGCGTGATTTACCTGCAGGCCGACATCTGCCGCTCCGCGCTTCAGGTCGAGGTGGAGCTCAGCGCGGTCGAGAGCGACTGACGTCGCCAGAAAGTGGATACACGCCGGCGGTCGGCCCGTATCATGAACCAGGCCCGCTCAAGGCGGCGAGCAGCTGGCGAGTGTCCCTCTTTCCTCGGGCGGTGAGGGGAAATGAGGGCATGACCAGGAAGTGCCGCGGGATCTTCCAAGCGGCAAGGTGGCGCGCGAGTTCCCGCCGGAGGTGAGCGCCTTCCACGGGACCGGCGACTGCCGCGGCGAGAGCGTCCACCCGGCGCGGATGCGGGACGACGAGGGCGTCGGCCACGCCCGGCACGCGGCGCAGCGCTTCTTCGACTTCCCCGAGGTTTACCCGGCGGCCCGCGATTTTGGTGATCCGCCCGCGACGGGCGAGCAGTCGGAGTTCGCCTTCCGTGGTGAGTTCCGCGAGATCCGCGGCGAGCCGCGAACCATCCGGTGCGCCCACGGCCGCGCTGGTGACAATGAAACGACGTCGCGGGAGAAACTGCAGCCGCACGCCGTCGAGTGGCGTGCCGACACTTCGTCCGGTGAACGCGGCATCCCCCGTGCGATCGTAGGTGATGCCGCCCGTCTCGGTTGATCCGTAGAAGCTGTGGATCTTCTTACCGAATCGCGCGAAAAACGCGTGCGCCGTTTCCGGGGCGAGCGGCGCGCCCGCGGAAATGATCGTGCGCAGCGAACTCAAACGCTCGGGAGCGATGTCGGACTCGGCCCACGCGCGCAGCAGGGCCGGCACGGCCGGGAAGATGGTAGCCTGGGACTGTTCGACCTCTGCCGACGCGATGTGTGGCAGAGCGGACGATCCGCATACGATCGCGGTGCCTTGTGCGAGAAGCGGCACGACGAGATTGCCCCAGCCATACGAGTGGCCGAACGGAATGAGCGCGTAGCTCCGATCACGAGCGGTGATGGCCATCGACGAACACACCTGCGCTCCGTCAGCCAGCATCTGTGCGTCGGTGAATCGCAGGGCGCGCGGACCTCGCGTGCTGCCGGAGGTGAACTTGATCACGCGACAATCGTCGCGTCGCGGCCGTCGCAAGGGCAGCGCCGTTACTCCGCTCTCATCCCAGATAAACGAGGCCCCCGCCGTCTGGGCGGCGAGCATGCGTGAGGCTTCGGGCTCGCCCGGGTCCACGGGAGCGATCGCCACCCCGACATCCAGGCAAGCGAGCAATGCGGCGAGCCAGTCCGGGCCGTTGGCTTGAACGAGCAAGACGGTGCGCCGGGCCGCACTACCCGGGAGGCTCGCGCGCAGAGCGGCGACTCTTTCGTTGAGTTCCCGGCGGGACACGGCGCGACCCGTCGCGCCGTCGAGCACTGCAATCGCGTTGGGGTCGCGGGCGACGGTGGTGAGCCACGCCTGATGAAGCGACTCTGTCATCGGCTGCCTCCGGTGGGTAAGATTTCGACCAGCACCCAGGCTCCAAGCACGAGGAGCGTCACGGTGCTGCCCAGAGCACTGATCACCGGAATCGCACTGAAACTCAGCACCCCGAATGACGCCGCTGTCGTGAGCGCCGACAGCCTGATCGCAGGTCGCGCGGTGCTCTGCTCGCTCCGTTGATCGGCGGAGAAAATCGCGTAGTCGTAAGACAGGCAGAGCCCGAGGAACGCGCCGAGGAGATGGAACAGGTTGAGCGGCGCGCCTGCGAAACCGAGCCCGCCGAAGGCGAGCAGGCACGCAACGGTCGGTATGAGGAGAATGCGCACCGATTTCGTGCGGTAAAGAACCAGCACGCTGACGGCCAGCAGTCCCGCGCCGACGAGGCTCAAGGTCAGAGCTGAGGTGCGGTAACGCGCGAAAACATGGTTGAGCGTTTCGAGTTGGCTGACGGGGAGGGTGCCCGAAGCGGTGACCTCAGCCGGCCGCTCGGTCGTGGAAATGAACCAAAATGGCGGCGAACCGAGGTGGAGCGCTGCGCCCAGCGGTCCCTGCAACAAAGGCTGCAACTCGTGATAGAGTGACTCGTAGTCGTGGTTGCGCGTGGGAGACCTTTCGGTGAACCGATTCCAGGCAGAGAAGAACGGCGCAAACAGCTCCACTTCGAACCCGCGCGCGGTCAACGCGGCCCCGAATCCATCAGGGAAACGCGTGAGCTCTGCCATCGTCCGGGGCGAGTCCTGCCAGTCCGCTTTCGTGGGGAAGATCTCCGCGAGACTTGTCGGATGGATAGGCTCCGGCAGGTCGGCTGTCGCTTCCCGGAATTCTCCGAAGGCCGCTCGGGCTTCGGCCAAGGTGTTGCCGTGGCTGAGATACAGGGTCCGGGCTCCACCGCCGCCGAACAGCGCACGCACCGCTCGATCCTCGCGGTGCAAGTCCGGCGAGGGCACCTCGAGTTCTCGGATGTCGTCGCGCCATGTCAGTTGAGCGATCCCGAACAGTGAGACGGCGCAAACAAACCCGAGTGCGCCGATGACTGCTCGCTGGCGAGGTAAGGGAAGGGCTCGGCTCGCCAGCGGTCGCGCCTCCAGAACGGGTCCGCCGAGATGCGTCACGTAGAGCAGCGCAGCGACCAGCGCACTGAGCAAACCAGCGACCACGAAGACGCCCATTTGCCGCAGCAGCGGCAGCTCCGACGCGAGCAGAAGCGAGAAACCCAGCACCGTGGTGAAACAACTCGCCAGAAGCGGTCGCAGCACGGAGCGGATGGGATTCGCGCTGGCGCCCGTGTGTGGCACCAGCAGATGCAGGCCGTAGTCCACTGCCACGCCGCAGAGGAGGGCGCCAATCACCACCACAAGGATATGGACCTGGGGAAAGACCGCCGTGGTCACCGTCCATGCTCCCAGGAGGGAGAGTGCGACGATCGGCAGGATGTGAAACACGCGCCAGGGGCGGCGCAGAAAGAGCATCGTGACGCCCACCACGGCGCTCACCGAGAGCGCGTTGAGCGCTGTCATTTCATTGTGGATACGGTCGCGGCTTGCCTTGGCGAGCCGGTGGACACCGGTCCACTGCAGCGTCAGCCCGGGAGAGTCGGCTCGTGCCTGCGCGAAGGCCTCGTCGATCGCACGCACCACCGGAGCTTGGCCGGCTTCGGCAAGCGGAGAAGCTTTGGAACGCGCCCAAACCAAGGCGACGCCGGGAGGAGGCTCCACGCCCGCGGCACTTAGGTGCGAGAGCAGATCCACCGTCAGGAGCAGAGGGTCGTCGCGCACCGCATCCTGCCACGCGAGCGCATCCGGTCGGGAGAGCGCTTGCTGCAGCCGCTCGGCGGAGTCTTCCGCCAGCCAGTCCGCGAAGGACAGCGTCACTGGTGGCGGCAGTTGGGTGAACTCGGCGCGTTTTTCGGAAAGCCAGGTTGGCAGCAGGAGCTCCATGCGGCGTGCGAATACCGCGCGGACGATGCCGGCCGCTGAGTCGGTCTCGTTCAGTGAGAGAGCTTCCTCGAACTGGCCGGAGTCGCGCAGCGAGCGCGCGAGCGTGGTGGCGGCGTCTTGGGGTGCGACGCTGGAGGCCAATGGATCGCGCAAGGCGATCATCACGACGCGGGCCTGAGCGTCGTTGGCGATCTCGCGCACAAGGGCCAGTTCGGGAAACTCGGCTCCGGCCGGAAGCAGGTCGAGTGCGTTGGTCGAGACGCGACCGAGAAAATCCCGCGAGACCAGCCAGCCCAAGCAGGTGACGGCGAAGGCCAGAAGGGCGGTCCGCGCGAGCCAGCGTTGGTGCATGCGAATCACGGGGAGCGGAAGAAGCGCGCCATTTCGTCGGGCGGCAACGTCACGTTTTCGCGCGACTCCAAGATGCGAATCTCCAGCTGATCGGCTCCGTCGCGTTGGATCTTGATGCGCGCGATTCGCTGCTCGACGCCTTCCACGACGATTTCGGCGGGGGCTTCGGGCGGGCCGCCGCGCGGGGTGAGATAGAGGGCCCAATTCGGGGAGGTCCGCTCACCGCGCAGATCGAATTGTTGCGCCAATTGTTCGACGTCGAATCGCAGCACGGCTTCCAGCGAGGCGAGGGGCGCGAAAGTTTCGCTGCGGCGGGGCAAAGCGCGATTGCGACCGCGGGCGTCGCGCAGGAGCACACCTCGATCGTCGATGATCACCGTCTGCCCATCCGCGGGATAGTGGAGGCTCACGCCCTTGCCCGGCACACGCCGCATCTCACCCACGAGGATGACTGGACGCTTCTTGAAGGCGAAGCGCCGCGCTTCTTGGAATCTGGAATAGCGGACGACATCGGCTGAGATCGATGCGAAGATCTCGCGCCACTCCGGATCGGTGCGCAGTTCGGCCAGCGGTTCGGGGCGAGCGAGCGCCACCAATGGCGCCAGCCACAGGAGTGCAAATGCCAGCGAGCGCCTCACGGGAGTCTAAGTTGCTGTCGGACCTGGAGCACGCGCCGCCACCGCCACAACGCGAGCTGCGGTAGCAACCGCAGGTGCAACCACAGCATCTTCAGATTGTCGCGGACATAGTGGTAGTGCGAAACGCCTCCCTGCGACCGTGCGAAGTAGCGGCATGGAGCGGGCACGTTGACGGTGGGCACGCCGTTCCAGACCATGCGCACCGCCACTTCAGGATCGAAGTCGAACCCACGCGCGAATCGCGTCGACTCCAGGGCGGCGAGCAGCGGTCTCGCCGGATAGACGCGAAAGCCAAACAGCGGATCGTCGATCCCGGCGCCGAGGATTTCGAGACGCGCGAAGCCGACGCTGATCTTGCGACCGTAGAGACGTTCGAGCGGCGCCTCTGGTCCGAAAACCGGCCGACCCAGAACCATCGCCCGAGGCTGCTCCCGCGAGACGCGCATGAATCTCGGGATGTAGGAGGCCGGATGCTGGCCGTCCGAATCCATCGTCAACACGTGCGTGAAACCTGCCGCGAGCGCGATGCGCAGACCTTCCTCGATGGCCGCGCCTTTGCCGCCATTGGTTGGACGCACGATCACGTGCACCCGCGGATCGCGCTCGGCGAGCGAAAGCACGGCGCGTTCACTGCCGTCGTTGCTGCCGTCGATGACGACCCAGACAGGACTCCAGTAGCGCAGGACATCCCGAACGGTCGTTTCGAGCAGCGGCCCGGCATTGTAAGAAGGGATCAAAACCAAATGCGTGGCGCCCCCCGTCGGCGTTGCGCTGCGTGGCCGTTCCCGTCTCTCGATGGAATCGCGCGTCAGCATGGCACCGAAGCCGGCGTCGCCGCCTGTGGCGTGGGCGCGGGGGGGGACTCCGCCGGCGGGTTAAGGGGGATGAAATTGAACCAGAGATACGGATTCGCCTGCAGGAGCATCTCGACCTGATGCAGCACCTCCTGGAAGTGCTGGCG
>JAEYQF010000059.1 GCA_023410155.1 Verrucomicrobiota bacterium
CCTGCAATACAGCGATCTGCATCGGCTCTGGCATCTCATTTTCGAGAACGAAGAACTCGTGGTGAACCTGCGGGAATCGAAACGCCGGGCTGACGCCGCCAACCAGGCGAAGAGCGATTTCCTGGCCACCATGAGTCACGAGATCCGCACGCCGATGAACGGCATCATGGGCATGCTGCAAATTCTGCAGGATTCCTCCCTCAGCCAGCAGCAGCGCACGCAGGTCGACGTGGCCGCCACGTCCGCGGACACGCTGATGCGCCTGCTGAACGACATCCTCGATTTCTCCAAGATCGAAAGCGGCAAACTCGATTTTGAAGCGATCGCATGCTCGCCCGCCTCGGTGGTCGAAGAAGCCGTGGCCGTCCTGCAAAACCGGGCCGCCGGCAAGGGCCTCGCACTGACGGTCGATCTTCCGCCCGATCTGCCAGCCTCAGTCGTGACCGATCCCGGGCGTCTCAAGCAGGTGCTGCTCAACCTGACTGGTAACGCCATCAAGTTCACCGAACGCGGCACCGTCGGCATTCGCCTGAGCGTGCAGGAACGGACCCCGCAACACGTGCGTCTGCGATTCTCTGTCAGCGACACCGGCATCGGCATCGCTCCCGAAGCGAAGGAACGGCTGTTCCAAGCCTTCACCCAAGGCGACAGTTCCATGAGCCGGCGTTTCGGAGGAACCGGGCTGGGCCTGGCGATCTCCCAGCGTCTGGTGCAACAGATGGGTGGGAAAATTTCCGTCGAGAGTGCCACCGGCGCGGGATCCGAGTTCTCGTTCGAGCTCACTCTTCCTCTCGGCACGACTGCGCCCGCGCCCGCCGTCGCCCTTCCACCCGGAGGCGCCAGAGATCGCATGGCCGGCCGCGTGCTGGTGGTGGAAGATGACCGGGTCAACCAGCATGTGATTCAGCTTCTCCTGTCGCGGCTCGGTCTGGAATCGGTGCTCGTGGACAACGGCACTTCCGCCGTCATGGCGGCGGTCGAATCGCGCTGGGATGCCGTGATCATGGATTGCCAACTCCCCGGCATGGACGGTTTCGAAGCGACCCGGCGCATCCGCCAGATCATCGGCGACGCCCGACTGCCGATCATCGCCCTGACTGCCAATGTCCGCGCCGAGGATCGCGCCGCATGCGTCGCCGCGGGGATGGATGATTTCCTCGGCAAGCCCGTGCGCCAGGATGCACTCCGCCAAACGCTGGAGAAATGGATTCCCGCCACCGCGGAACGCTGAACCGGCGCGCCTTTGTATCCAGAAGATGGTGACGGAAGGTTCTCCTCGCGCCCTGGTGCTCTCGGCGTCAGGCTGGCCTCCGACTCATGACGCCCGCTTCGCCTGCTGACCCGCTGACCGCACACGCGCCCTTCGGCGCCGACGCTGATTTCGCTTTTGGACCGGGCTCCCGGGCGCGGATCAGGAACGGATCCTTCTCGACCGAGTGCGACTTCTGGATCGGCTGCCGCCATTCCCCCCAATCTCCGTGGAGCCTGCTGCCGTTTTATCGGCCCGATGCCAACCGTCCGGAGCCGTTGGGTAAGGGCCGCTACGGTCGCTTCCTCGGCTGGGCCGGCGACAAGTGGATGATCGGTCCACTGGTCTTCAAGCTCTGCACACCGTTCGACCCCGCGCCTGCCACCGAGGAGGACGAACGTTTCCTTCACGCTCCGGTGCTGTGCGGCTATATCGAATACGACAACACGCACAGCGACGATCCCGTCGAACTCGTGGTCGGCCTCAGCGGCGAGTTTGCTCCCCTCGCGCTGGATGGCGCCATCGGCTTTCATCATTCCGCCGGATTCGCGTTTGCCGCGGCAACGGCGGACTGCGTCCGGCTTCATCCGGACCTTGCTATCATCGGCAACGCGGCGGGGCGGGCGGGTTTGATTCACGTCTCGGTCTCCCCGCGAACGAAAGAAATCCGATCGCTCGTGGTGGGCTTTCACCACCCTGCTTATCATTATACGAGGTTCTTCCCCACTTTGTCCGACGTGGTTCGGCACGGACTTGACGAACACCCGCGCTATCTCGCCCTCTCGGACAAACGCGATGCAGAGTTCCTGCGCTGCCCGTTGGCACCGGCCAGCCGCTCGTCGGCGGCGCACGAGATCCGGCAGTGGCTGGCGGGCACGGCGCGGATAAGCGGCGACGCCCCGATCGATCTGTCACCGATGCGGGCCATGCACTCAACCGTGCTGGACCCGGCCCGCGGCTGACGACACACGCTCGTCAGAAGAACATCGCTTCGCTCAACGCAGCCTCCGGCGACAACAGGCTCGCCGCCGCGGCTAGATTGGTTTTCCCGCGTCCGAAATCGGCTTCGAATACCGCGTGTTTCGTGGCGAGATCGCCGCGCCAGCGGAAGGTCTTGGCTCCGCCCGAGTAGATGAAATCGATCGCGAGCTCGTGGGCTTTTCCCGCGTCGAGTTTCCAGTTCATGCCGCCGCCCGTGGGTCCGCATTCGCTCAAACGGCGGCGCAGCCACCCGAGGATCACACGCCCCTCCGCGGCCATTTCGGGACCGTGCGAGACGTGCACCGCCTTCAATCCTTCCGTCAACCGCGGCATCTCGTAGCGAGCGAGGAACTGCCCCACGGTCTGTCTCACGGGCAGCAGGCGGGAATAGACCAGATCACGAAGTGAGTTGGGATTTGGCCAGGGATATGTGAGCGCATCATCCGGCGAGACCCCGCTGTCGATGAGCACGCGACGTGCGCGACTCAGCAGATAACGGTAATCCGCCAAGCGGCTGCTCGTGGAGAACCCATGTGCCCAATAAAACAGCGGCAGGTCGACCGACAGGCAGGTCGACACCTGACTCTCGAGATACGGGCGCGCAGACATCGGGTAACTGAGGAGAACGAATTCCACGCAGCGCTTGTCAGACTTCGATTTGCCGAGAAAACACTCGCCGTAGACTTTGGCGCGCATCTCCGGGTCACCGGTTTCATTGAACCGCGGGCATAGCACCACCACCCGACTCGGATAACGGCGCGAGAAGCGAACCGTCGTCTCGAATTGACGCTGTGCATCCTCCGGCGTGCACCGACTGCCGAGGTGGAGCACGAAGTTCACCTGGGTCGCAGTGACATCATCCGCGCCGGGAGCCGCTGAACCGCGAGCCGCGGCATCGACCCACATGTCCGCAAGACCCCGGGCGATGCCTCTCACGGGCACTTCGATCCCGGGCAGGGCATTGAAAATGGCAGGCATGATTGTCCTCAGGGCTGACGCCACGCACGACCGGGGGCGAGCAACGCGTCCGCGTTGGCCGGGCCCCACGAGCCCGCGGCATAGGTGTCCATTCCTTGGCGTCCGACGCTTTTCCAGTAGTCAAGGACCGGAGTATAGAGCTTCCACGAGGTCTCCGCCTCGTCGCCACGAATGAAGAGCGTGCCGTCACCGATCATCGCATCGAGCACGAGGCGCTCATACGCTTCCGGCGTGTTCGAGCCAAAGGTGGTGGCATAGCGGAAGCTCATCTTCACCGGTTGCGTGCGGGTTTCCAGACCGGGAATCTTCGTGTTGAGAATGAGGCTGAGGCCTTCGTCCGGCTGGATCTGAAAAGACAACGTGTTGGCCGCCAGATCAAAGCGTCCGCCATCGGCAAACAGCGTGCCCGGCGGACGGCGGAAGGTGATCGCGATTTCCGAAACGCGACGGGCCATGCGCTTACCCGAACGCAGGTAAAACGGCACACCCTGCCAACGCCAGTTGTTGATCGACAGGCGGATCGCCGCGTAGGTCTCAGTGGCCGACTGTGGCGCGATGCCCTCCTCCTCAAGGTAGCCCTTGACCATTTTGCCGCCCAACATGCCCGCGGCATATTGAGCCCGTGCGACGTCACCTCCCGGACCGGTGACCAATGGCTGGATCGCTTTCAGCACTTTCACCTTCTCATCGCGCACGGCCTCGGCATCGAGCGACACCGGAGGCTCCATGGCGGTGAGCGCCAGGAGCTGCATGGTGTGATTCTGGATCATGTCGCGCAGGGCACCGCTCTGCTCGTAGTAACCGCCGCGCGAGCCGACGCCGACCTCCTCGGCCACCGTGATCTGCACGCTGTCGATGAAGTTGCGGTTCCAAAGCGGCTCGAAAATCGAGTTCGCGAAACGCTGCACGAGAAGATCCTGCACCGTCTCTTTGCCGAGGTAGTGATCGATCCGGTAAACCTGATGCTCCTCGAACACGGAGCGGATGGTGGCGTTGAGCGCCTGCGCCGAGGCGAGGTCTTTGCCGAATGGTTTTTCGATGATGACCTTGGCGTGGTGAGGCTGGCCGAGATACTTGCCGGCGAGTCCGCTGGCGCCGAGGTTTTGCAGGATGGGCGCGAAAACGGAGGGCGGCGTGGAGATGTAGAACAACACCTGAAGTTCGCGCCCAAGCTTCTTCTCGATCGCTTCGATATGCTGCGCCAGCCGGTCGAACGCCTCTTTCTCGTCATACGCGCCCGCCACGTAGCTCGTGTGCGCAGCGATGCGCGACCAGACCTCAGGCTCCAGTTCGCGCCGCGAGAATTCTTTGATCGCATCCGCCGCGAGGGTGCGGAACTCGTCGTCCGGGATCGGCTTGCGGCCATAGCCGACCAGGAAGAAGTCCGCCGGGAGCAGCCCGTCGACGCCCAGATTGTAGACTGCGGGAATCAGCTTCCGTGCCGTCAGATCTCCCGAGGCGCCGAAGATCACGACGACCGTCGGAGGCGCGCCGCGATGTTTGCTTAGCCCGTGGAGGAAAGGATGGCGGTGTGTGTCGGCCATGGAAAGATGAGGGTGCGTTTACCGGCGCGAGCCTGACAAGCGGCAATTAGCCGAAGCGTGTCACATCCGCTCGCTGCCGAAATCGTGCCTACCCGCGGTAGTGCTTGGAAAAAAGCGGGATATTCGCGAAATGCAAAACCGCGGGCTTCGGCCCCGGCCCGAGCTCGATCTCGACCACGTCGAAGCGAAACGTGTGCGGCTTCGGCGATAAGGGCCGCAGATACGCCTGGATGGCGCGGCGCATCACACGCTTCTTCCGTTCGTCGACCGCGAAGTAGCCGGGCACGAGGGCGCCGGCCGCCCGCGCCTTCACCTCCACGAACACCAGAACCTCGCCGTCGCGGCACACGAGGTCGATCTCCTCCCGCCGATCCCGCGGGTTGCGCCAGTTGCGCGCCACGATCGTGTATCCAAGTTCTCGATGCAGCCACTCGGCGGCACGCCGTTCGCCCTGCTCACCCGCCGAACCGCGGGAGAACCATCCTTTGCACGCGAGAAGAAGGCGTCGCCACATGATGCGCCGGTGCGATCCGGCAGCTTTGTCATTGCGGCACCCGGAGCCGGGTGACAATTCCAGAGCACGTTCCCGCTCAACCCTCGTCCGCCATGGCCACACCCAACATCGCCGGCACCCTGCGGCGTTCGCTCCTGATCAAGATCATCTCGAAGCCGGCCCCGAGTCGCGAGGATGTGAGTTCCGTGATCGAGCTGACCGCCTCGAAGGTCGTGGAAGCGCTGCAGGCCCAGTCGATGACCCTCTACCTGGCCGAGGGAAACGAGATCGCATTTCGCCACGTGTATTATTCTCCGACCCTGTGGGCTCAGGACCCGCCGCTCGAAGCCCGACTGCAGGAGACCGCGGGCAAGCTGCTCTCGTTGCGGCTTCCCCTCGGCAAGGGCGTGGTCGGTCGTGTGATCGCAAGCGGAGAGGCGGTCTTCTTCCGCAACACGGAGACGCAGGCGCCGTTCATGAGCTCGTTGACGCACACGACGGGCTTCGAAGTTCGGTCGATGCTGACCGTGCCGTTGAAGACCAACGTCGTGATCGGCGCGATCCAGGTGCTCAACAAGGAGCTGCGCGCCGGCACCGGCGGTGAGTTCACCGACAAGGACCTGGTCCTCCTCCAGGAGGTCGCCGAATATTCCGCCGCCCTCCTCCAGCGCATGATCGATCCGCGCTCGCAGCTGAGCGCCGACGACACCGCCAAATTCATCGCGCGGCTCACCGATCTGCCGCTCGTCACCAACGCCGACGAACTCGAGATCGATGACAAACTCATCGAGGTCACCGGCGACGCGATCATTCGCCGCGAAGGCGTCTTTCCCCACAAGCGGGTCTCACCCAGCTCCGTCGCGGTGCTGATGACCAACCCACTGGACTACGCCAAGCGCGAGGCGTTTTCCCAAGTCACCGAGCTCGCGATCGACGAGGTGCGCGTCGTCTCCGCGACCTTGTTCGATGCGCTGCTGAAACGCTTCTTCAAGGAGAACAAAACCACCAGTGCGTCGGTATCCGACGACGTCGACATCAGCTCGGTCGCCGAAGTCATCAGCACGGCCTACTCGCCCGACGGAGGCGCCGAAGTGAGTGCAGCGGATCTCGAGAGCGAGGAGTCCGCTCCGATCATCCAACTCACCAATCGTATCATCGAAGACGCTTACGTCTCCGGTGCCTCCGACATTCACATCGAGCCCATGGAAAAGGACCTGCTCGTGCGCTACCGCATCGACGGTCTTTGTCAGGAGAAACTCCGCCTGCCCAAGCAGGTCACGAACGCCTTGGTCACGCGCCTCAAGATCATGTGCAACCTCGACATCGCGGAGCGCCGGCTGCCGCAGGACGGGCGCATCGTTTTCAAGAAATACACCAAGAAGAACATCGATATCGATCTGCGCGTCGCCACCGGCCCGATGAACCACGGCGAGAAAGTCGTGATGCGCATTCTCGATAAACAGAAGACCACGCTTCCCCTGCCCGCGCTCGGCTTCTCGGAGGAAAACCTCGCCAAATACCGCGAGTGCATCCGCCAGCCCTACGGCATGATCCTGCATTGCGGTCCCACCGGCTCGGGTAAGTCGATGACGCTCTACTCCGCGCTTTCGGAGGTCAACACGCCCGACGTCAATATCCAGACCGCGGAAGATCCGATCGAATACACGCTGCCTGGACTCAACCAGATGCAGATGAGCCGGCAGATCGGGCTCACGTTTGCGCGCGCCCTCCGCTGCTACCTGCGCATGGACCCCGACATCATTCTCGTCGGCGAAATCCGCGACGAGGAGACCGCCGGCATCGCCGTCGAGGCCGCGCTCACGGGCCACTTGCTGGTTTCCACGCTCCACACCAACGACGCCCCGTCCACGGTCGCACGTCTCGGTGAAATGGGCATCGAGCCCTTCAACATCTCCGCCTCCCTTGTGTGCGTGTGCGCGCAGCGCCTGCTTCGCCGCGTCTGCAAGAACTGCAAGATCCCCTACGAGCCCCAGGGGCGCGAAAAGGAGATCCTCGAGAAGGCCCTCGGCTGGAGCGGTCAGGTTTTCAAGGCCTCCCCCCAGGGTTGCCCGACCTGCAGTGGCACCGGCTACAAGGGCCGCGTCGGTATCCACGAACTCATGACAAACAGCGAGGAGCTCACCGAGGCGATCAACAAGGAAGCTGAGGTCGCCGAGCTGAAGCGCGTCGCGATGAAGAGCGGCATGAAGACGCTGCACCAGGATTCGATGCTCAAAGTCCGCCAGGGCCTCACCACGATCGAGGAGGCGCTGGCCAACGTCCCGCCGGACTTGATCCTGTAGCGCTCAGCCCGCCCAAGAGCACCGCTGTGTGACATTTGCGTTACACGGCGTAATCCACTCGTTTCCAGCCCGACGGACCGCCACACGTGGATCCGTCCTGCCCATGTCCGCTCCGAAACGAAGTTCCAAACGTGCCGCCAAGATCCCCGCTCCCACGGGGCGCAGCATCGCCAAGCCGGGCGCGCCCTCCGCGGGCAACCACACTTACGCCAATCGCGAACAAAGCTGGCTCAACTTCAACCGCCGCGTGCTCGAACAGGCCCGCAGCGCCGCCAATCCGCTGCTCGAACGCGTCAAGTTTCTCGCCATCGTCAGCTCCAATCTCGACGAGTTCTTCGAGATCCGCGTCGCCGGGCTCGTGCAGCAGGTCGCGTCCGCCAACGCCGAACTCAGCCTCGACGGCCTCGCGCCCAAGGAGCAGCTGAAGCGCGTCCAAGCCGCCGTGCGCACGCTGGTGCAGGATCAGTATCGCGCCTGGCAGGACGAACTCCTGCCCGCTCTCGCCCAGGAGGGAATCGTGTTTCGCAGCGGCTCCCAACTCGACGCCGCCGAGCTCGAGTGGGTGCAGAGTTATTTCCGCGCGCAGGTGCTGCCGGTGCTCACCCCGCTCGCGATCGATCAGTCGCATCCCTTCCCGCAGATCAGCAATAAATCACTCAACGTCATCGTCGCGCTCGATAATCCCGACACGCCGGAAAACGAGGCGCTCGTCGTCATCCTGCCCGTGCCTCGCATCCTCCCGCGCATCGTGCAGATTCAACCGGAGCGCGAGGACGAGGAGCACCACATCTTCCTCAGCGAGATCATCAAACTCTGCGCCGGCACGCTCTTCCCCGGCTATCGCATCAACAGCGCCCACTGCTTCCGCGTCACGCGCAACAGCGATCTCTACATCGACGACGAGGAGGCCGACAATCTCCTCAAGAAGATCGAGGAGGAGCTGCGCAACCTCCGCCGCGGCGCCGCCGTTCGCCTCGAAGTCGAGGCCGGGCTTCCCGAGGGCCTGTTTGCGTTGCTCTGCGCCCATCTCGATCTCTCACGCGACTTCTGCTTCGAGCTTCCCTCGCCGCTCAACCTGCTTCGCCTGATGAGTCTCTACGAGCTCGTCGACCGGCCGGACCTCAAATATCCGCCGTTCACGCCCGCGGAGTTGCCCGGCCTCCGCCTCCACACGACCATCTTTGAGGCGATCCGCGAGCGCGACCTGTTCCTCCATCACCCCTACGACGCGTTCACGCCGGTCGTCGACTTCATCGAGCAGGCCGCGCGCGATCCCGAGGTCTTCGCCATCAAGCAGACGCTCTACCGCACCAGCGGCGACTCGCCGATCGTCCGCGCCCTCATGGATGCGGCCGTCAACGGCAAGCAGGTCACCGCGCTCGTCGAACTCAAGGCCCGCTTCGACGAAGCCAACAACATCCATTGGGCGCGTCAGATGGAGGAGGCCGGAGTCCACGTCGTTTACGGCCTCGTCGGTCACAAGACCCACTGCAAATGCTGCCTCATCGTCCGCCGCGAGGGTGGCTCTCTGCGGCGCTACGCCCATCTCGGCACGGGTAACTACAATCCCAAGCCCGCACGCCTCTACACCGACATCAGCTACTTCACCTGCCGCGAAACGCTCAACGAGGAAGTCGCGCACCTGTTCAACACGCTCACCGGG
>JAEYQF010000053.1 GCA_023410155.1 Verrucomicrobiota bacterium
CACAACCAACAGGGAGGCAGCGGAGATTTTCATGGGGGACACTAGCTAAACACCCTCGCGGAAGAAGTCCTTCCCGAATTATGCCGTCTCCGTTCAAACGTTCGACTTCCCGCGCCACCGGGCGCACACTCGCGCCTCACACGAGCCGGCGTCGGTGGGAGGAGTTCCGAGACCTCGTCAGACGAAGCGTCCACCCGCCGCAGTGTGCTCCGTCCCCAAGCTCAACCGGCGCTCGGTCGACGCAAGCCATTGAGCAGGAGCTGCCCCACGTCATCTGTCACACGCCGACGATCGCAGCGAAACTGAACTCGGCCTGCGAACGCTCCGCTCCCGTCGCTGTCAGTGAGACCTCGCGCAACCCGGTCCGCTGCGCGTTTTCCCCTCGTGCAAAGCATCGCCACGCTTCCCCCTGGCACTCTCGCCGATCCGCGCACACCGCTCAACGGCCGCCAATCCAAACCCGTGCTCCTCGTCGCCGAGGACAACGATATGGATGCCTTGCTGCTCGAACGGGTGCTCGAGCGCAGCGGCTCCACGTTCCTCATGCAGAGGGTGCCGGATGGTGAACAGGCGATCGCCTACCTGGAAGGCACGGGCGCGTTTCGCGACCGCACGCGACACCCACTTCCGGACGTCCTGCTGCTGGATCTGAAGATGCCGAGGAAGGATGGCTTCGACGTGCTGCGGTGGCGGCAACAGGTCACCACGGCAAAGTTCGTCCCGGTGGTGGTCTTTTCCTCCTCCAACCTGCCAGAGGACGTCCAGCGGGCGTATTCGCTCGGGGCCAACTCCTACGTCGCCAAACCGAGCGGGCCGCAGCGACTCGATCGCTTTGTGCGTTCGCTCCAGGAGTGGTGGGCCGATCTGAATCTGACTGCCCTCACGCCCCTGTGAACAGCGTCGCTTCTCCAGCCAAATCTCTTCGCTGGCTGGCGCATCCGCTCTTCCGCTGGGGCAGCCTAATCCTCGGCGCGGTGGCGTTCAGCGTGCTCGCGTTCGCGTTTTTTGGGGTCTCATTGCTGGAGCGAATCGGCCTTCCGCACGAGACGTGTTACCTGCTGGACCCGTCGCTCATCTCGCTGCACGTCACCACGGACCTGCTCATCGGCCTGGCCTACGTGTCCATCGCCCTGACCCTCGGCTTTCTCGTTTACCGGGCGAGTCGCGGCATCCCCTTCAACGGGATCTTTCTGGCGTTCGGACTCTTCATCGTCTCCTGCGGTTTTTCGCACTTCATGGAAGTCTGGGTCATCTGGGAGCCCGTGTATTGGCTTTCTGGTTACGTGAAAGTCGTTACTGTCGTCGCGTCGCTCGCTACCGCGGTGGCGCTCTTTCCCCTGGTGCCGCGCGTGTTCGCACTGATTGAAACCGCGCGGGCGAGCGATCGCCGCCGTGGCGAGATCGAACAGCTCAATGGCGAACTCCAGCGCTTCAACTACTCCGTCGCCCACGACCTGCGCGCTCCCCTGCGCGGCATCACCGGCTTCGGCGAGGCGCTGCGGGAAGACTGCGGCAACGAACTTTCCCCACGGGCCCAGCGCTACCTCGAGCACATCCAGCACTCAGCGGCGCAGATGGACACGCTCATTTCCAGTCTCCTCCACTATGCCTCGATCGGGCGCCAGGCCATGACGCTCGCGCCGGTGCCGCTCCACGTCCCGATCCAGTCCGCTTTGTCGATGCTTTCCGCGGAAATCGAGCGCCGCGGCGCCACCGTCCGCGTGCCGGAGCAACTGCCCACCGTGCGCGGCGACACCGTCCTGCTGCAGGTGGTGTTTCAGAATCTCGTGGGCAACGCGCTCAAGTTCGTGGCGCCCGGTGTGAGCCCGGAAGTGGAGATCACCGCCACGATCGATGCGGATAAAGGCATCGTCCGGGTCAATGTCACTGACAACGGTCTGGGCATCCCGCCCGACGCCCGGGGCAAGGTCTTCCAGATGTTCGAGCGCTATCATACCGAGGCGGCGGGCACCGGCATCGGTCTGGCGCTCGTTCACCGCTCGATCGAGCGCATGCGAGGCAAAATCGGCATCGACTCAGCCCCGACTGGCACGGGCACCCGCTTCTGGATCGACCTGCCGGCGGCATGACTCACGCCAAAGTGAGGAACGGGTCGCGCCCCGTGCCGCCCCGGCACGCTCTTCAATGCGGAGCGATTCGGCACCGTGTTCGCCTCGCCCCGCACACCGGGCTATTTCTTGCCCTTCTTCGGTGCGGCTTTCTTGAAGCGCGGCATCGGGCTTTGCTTCTGCTGAAAGCGCTGCGCGGCTTTCTGGTCTTTGATGGAAGGAAGGTATTTGGCGCCCATGCAGCGAAAGCGGCGGATTTCGCCCTCGCGGGCAAATCCATTCGTTCGCGACGAAGCCGCGCGCTCGCGTGCACAGCCATCGTTGGGGGAGGCGCTGGGAGGCTCCACCTCTCTCGCTTGCCGCCAGCGCAACTCCCGTTTCCCTCGCCGCATGCCTTCCGCCGAATCCGCCGCCGCGCGGCCCAGCCGCTTCAATCGGTTTCTCGCGATCGTCGAGCGCGTGGGGAATGCGCTCCCGCAGCCCGCCACGCTGTTCGCCAGCCTCGCGGTCCTGGTGCTGCTGCTGTCGGCGTTTTTCGCCGCACGCGATACGCAGGTCGTCAATCCCGCGACCGGTGAGGTCGTGCGCTCGATCAGCCTGCTCAATCTCGAGGGCTTCCACCGCATCGTCGCGCAGACGCTTCCGAACTTCATCAACTTTCCGCCGCTCGGCGTCGTGGTCGTGTGCCTGCTTGGGATCGCGGTTGCGGAACACGCGGGCTTGATCGGCGCCGTCGTGCGACTGCTGGTGCTCGCCTCGCCGCGCGCGCTCGTCACGCCGATGATTGTCTTCGCCGGCGTGATGTCCAACGCGGGCGGCGACGTGGGTTACGTGTTATTGATTCCACTCGCGGCGGCGATCTTTCACACGCTCGGCCGGCACCCGCTGGCGGGGTTGGCCGCGGCATTCTGCGGCGTTTCCGGAGGCTTTAGCGCGAACCTGCTCGTGGGCACCATCGACGTGCTGCTCGCCGGACTGACGCAGAGCGCCGCGGCCATCGTGTCTCCGGGCTATGTGGTGACCGGGCTGGCCAACTACTATTTCATGGCGGTCTCCACCTTCGTCATCACCGCGGCGGGCACGTGGATCACTCACCGGTTCGTCGAGCCGCGCCTCGGGACGTATCGCGGTGAGGTCAAGCCGGAGCCATTGACGCCGCTTTCTGCCGCCGAGAAACGAGGACTCTGGTGCGCCCTCGCATTCGCCGTGGCTGTCTCTGCGGTGGTGCTGGTGGGACTGCTCGCTGACAACGGATTCCTGCGCGACCCGATGCAGACGGAAAATCCCATCCTGCGCTCCTATTTCGTGCGGCACCTCGTCCCGTTCATCTTCGCGACGGGCGTGGGGCTCGGGCTATCCTATGGGCTCGCAGCCGGCACCATCCGCGGCGACCGCGACGTCGTGAAAGGCATGGAAAAATCCATGGCGACGCTCGGCTCCTACCTGGTGCTCGCATTCTTCGCCGCGCAATTCATCGCCTATTTCAACTGGACGAATCTTGGGATCATCACGGCGATCGAAGGCGCCGCCCTCCTGCAATCGCTCGGACTCGAGAAGCTGCCGATTCCGCTGATGATCGCGCTGATTCTGTTCTCCGCCTTCATCAACCTGTTCATGGGAAGTGCTTCGGCGAAGTGGGCGCTCCTCGCCCCGATCTTCGTGCCGATGTTCATGCTGCTCGGTTTCACTCCGGAGCTGGTGCAGGCCGCGTATCGCGTGGGCGACAGCTGCACGAATCTGATCACGCCGTTGATGAGTTACTTCCCCCTGATCCTCATGTTTGCGCAACGCTACGAGAAGTCGGCCGGCATCGGCACCATGATCGCGACGATGCTGCCCTACTCCGTGGCGTTTCTCTTGTGCTGGACGCTCCTGCTCGTGCTTTGGATTGCGATCGGACTCCCCGTTGGAATCGATGCGCCTCTTTACCTGACCGAAACGAGTCCTTCATCGACCGGCTCCTAGAGCCGAAGAGGCCGATGACTCGATCAGGCAGTTGACGCTCGTCCGCCGGATCAACCCGGGGCCCACGTCGGGGACGAGCCTACCCCGTCGCGTTTGCGATGTGGGAACCGCACCGCACGTTGTCGCATGGCTTCCCAAGGTTCCGCCGGCAACGTCATCGCGGCTCTCGCGAGCTTCTTCATCCCCGGGCTCGGGCAACTTCTACAAGGTCGCCCGCTCAAGGCCCTGCTCATGTTCGTCCTCGCCGCTATTCTGTGGTGGTTCCTGCTCGGCTGGATCGTTCATCTCTGGTCGATCCTCGACGCCGCCCTCTTCAAACGTCCTGCGCGCTGATGCCCGCTCGCGTCCCCACGATCTCGCCGCAACCGGTGCTGCCGATGCCGCCCGAGGCCGCGGCACGTCTCGCCCGGCTTCGCCGCCTTGCTGTCTTGATGGACCGCTCGATCCCGATCGGAGGCGGACGCCGCATCGGACTCGATCCGCTGCTCGGTTTGATTCCCGGCCTCGGCGACTGGGCGGGCGCGGCGATCTCCAGCTGGATCGTCTACCAGGCGATACTGCTGGGGCTTCCGCTGCGCGTGCTCATGGCGATGGGATTCAACATCGCGGTCGAGGCGCTGGCGGGCACGGTCCCGCTGGTCGGCGATGTTTTCGATGCGGTGTGGCAGGCCAACTATCGCAACCTTCGACTCATCGAGAAACACTTCGATCCCCGGCGTCGCCCGCGCTCTGTGCGCGGCGTGCTCGCCGCGTTCGCGGTGATCACGGTCCTGTTTTTCGTCGCAATCGCCGCCCTCGCCGTGTGGATCTTCTCGTCACTGGTGGCGCTGGTATCCGGCACCTGAACCACGTCGATCCCGAGTGCGGACCGGGTCGGGACACGTGCCGGACCGGGTCGCTCCAATGTGCGGCTCGAGTCGGGCCAGAGTGCAGCACAACTCGGACTAGGACGCCGCCTCGCTCGTGGGCTGGGCTTCCTGTCGGCGCACGCGCGCACGCCTCGCCACCAGCCAGCAAGCGAGCGCCCACGCGGTGCCGGCACACCATCCGGCCAGCACATCTGTGGGATAATGCACGCCCAGATACACGCGGCTCAGCCCGATCATCCCGCTCAGCACAAACGCGACTGTGAGGAAGAAGATTTTTTCCCGCCGCCTGTCCGTGGCTTGAGCGAGCAGCGCGCCGAGCGTGATGTAGATGAGCGAGGCCATCATGGAATGTCCGCTCGGGAAACTCGCCGATCGCACTTCGGCGAGGTGCGGGACGACGTCGGGGCGCGGACGATCGAAGGTGTTCTTGAGGCCATGGCTGAGTGCATATCCGCTGACAACGGTGACCAGAAGCAGCGCGACGCGCGTCCACCGTTTCCGCAAGGCGAGGTAAATGATCACGAGCGTCGAAAGTGTTATCACCACCAACGCTCCCCCGAGCGCGGTGATGTCACGCATGACCTCCATGATCCAAAACGGTCCGGCCGGCAGGTGCGGATCCTTAGCATCGCGCAGCGAACGCATGAACTTCAGCTCCAGCTCACGCGTGCTTTCATCACTCACCCAGGCCGCAAGTTCGACAAACGCCCACACGCCGGCGCAAACGGCGAGCACCGCCGCCAGCACTTCCCACTCCAGCCAGCCGGCTCTACCCAGGCGCTCTCTCCAACGTGCGAACGATGCGGCCATACGGCCGAGATGGTAGGCTCACCCGGCGAAGAGTTCCTCCCGCCTCGCAACTGCGCCTGTTTTCAGAGGTCGGGAAATGAATGAGGCGCAAATGAACTACGTCGTCCTTCTCAATGCCCGCGCGGGTGCCGTGCACGCCGCGGAAGATGCGCTGACGCCCGCGCTCGTGGAGAAGGAATTTACCGCGCGCGGGGCACGTTGCGAGGCCCGTCTGGTGGCGCCGGAGTGTTTTGACGAGGCCATGGGTGAAGCCATTGCAAGCCGCCCTGAGGCGATTGTTGTCGGCGGCGGGGACGGCACCGTGCGAAGCGCCGCGGAGCGCTTGATCGATCGCGAGATCTCGCTGGGCGTGCTGCCCCTGGGCACGCTCAACCATTTCGCCAAAGACCTGAGATTGCCGCTCGAGTGGAAAGAAACGGTGGCGACACTTTGTGGAGGCGTTTCCAAGTGCCTCGATGTCGGGGAGGTCAACGGCAGGATCTTCGTCAACAATTGTTCGATCGGCTCTTATGCCGAGGCGGTCCGCCGCCGTGATGCGCTGCGCCACTCGCGCCCCCAGGCCAAATGGTCGGCGATGCTGCGGGCCGCACTCACCACCTTTGCGCGACTGCGTCGGCTTCGTTTGGAGATCGACACCGGCGATGGTCCGCGCACGAAACGAACGCCGCTCCTCGTGGTCGCAAACAATTGCTACTCGGGCCGCCTGCTCGGAACAAACAAGCGCGAACGCCTCGATGAAGGTCGGCTCTGGGTTTACACGTTGCGGGTGCATCGGCTGCTCCCGGTGTTGCGGCTGGTGCTGCAGGCACTCGTGCGACGACTCGACGAGACCGACGCACTCGACGCCGAACCCGCCGAGCGGCTCTCCATCCGGTCCCTCCGCGGCGAGCTCCCCGTCGCACTGGACGGCGAAATCGTGCACCTGACGCCGCCGTTGCAGTTCTCCATTCGAGCGCGTGCGCTGCGCACATTGGTGCCCGCTACCGCATGAGACGCATTGCCCACATCTCCGACCTGCATTTCGGCACCGAACGGCCGGACCTCGCGGCCGCCCTGCGCTCCGAGTTGGAGGACTTCGCGCCGCATCTGGTGGTCGTAAGTGGCGACCTGACCCAACGTGCGCGGACGGCTCAATTTCGCGCTGCGGCCGAGTATCTGAAAACACTCCCGGCACCTTTGCTGGTGGTGCCCGGGAATCATGACATCCCGCTCTATGATGTCGCCCGGCGATTCCTGGCTCCTCTCGCGCGCTATCGCGCATGGATCGCGCAGGACACCGATCCGGTGTTTGAAGACGAAGAGATCTTTGTGGCCGCGCTGAACACGGCGCGCTCACTCACATGGAAGAGCGGCCGGATCTCCCGCGAACAAATTGAGCGCTTGCGCGAGCGCCTCTGGCGCACGCGAGCGACGATGAAGATCGTGGTCACGCACCACCCGTTCATTCCCCCGCCGTTAATCGACTCCACCGCGGCGAAAATCGATCTCGTCGGTCGAGCGGAGCGGGCGCTGGACGTGCTCGATGAGGGCGAGGTGGATCTGCTCCTCGCGGGTCACCTCCACCACGCGTATTCCGGGGACACGCGCACACAATATCCGGCGGCACGGCGTGCAATCGTCTCCGCCCAGGCCGGCACCGCGATCTCCCAACGAGTGCGACACGGGCAGCCCAATGGCTATAACCGGATCGTCACTCACCCTGAACAGATCGCGGTCGAGGTGCGCGCCTGGTCGGAGTGCCGTTTCGCCCCCGTGGCCAGCGTGACGTATGCCCGCCACGCGGAAGGCTGGCTGATCGAGCAGGCCAGCTAACCAACTGCTGTCAGGCGTGCGCTGAACGCATCTCAGTTCTGCTGGTTCGACGGCGTGTTGCTCCGCGGCTGGGAACTGGCCTCCGGATCGGCAGCGCGCGTCGGGCTGCGCGGCTCGGCTTTCTCACGAGGAGCGGGCTCAGCAGGCGGATTCTCCCGGCGCGGAGCAGTAGTCGTCGGATCGTTGGCGCGTCCGGATTCTTTTCGCGTGCGATCCTCGCGTTTGGCCGCCGGCGGTGTGGTTGACTGAGTGGTGGTGCGGTCGGCATCGACCGATCTCCGCTGGCGCTCCGCCGTCCGGTCGAGTTCCTCGGTCGACACGGCTTCGCGGTTTGCCGGACCCGACAAGGCGCGACGTTCGGCGGCGCTGCCTTCCGGACTGCCCACCGGCCCCGCGGTGGGTGGCGTTGCCAGCGTCGTGCTGGTTCCCGGCTGCACCGATGTTCCCGTGGTGCCGTTTGCGGCCGGCCGCTGCGTGGGCTCGGCTGCGGTGCCACTCCACGTCCGCAGATCGTCGGCTTGCATGTCGCGCGCGGATTCCGGACCGACCTGTTCAGGCGCAACTCGACCCGCGGCGGGCGACCGGGTGTCTCGTGTATCCGCAGAATCACTACCCGCGGCCGTCGCCGAGGACGAACCCGACCCGGATGATTGGTTGGAATTCGAGCTGGCACTCGAACTCGTGGTGGTCGAAGAACCGGATGAGCCGGACGACTGCGCCTGGGCGACAGGCAAGAGAGGGAGGGCGACGGCAGCAGCGAGGCTCAGGCCCAGCGCGCGGCGCGAGAAGGAAGCGTTGGTATTCATGACGACCAACATATCCACGCGCGCATGGCTAGATATCGGGGGCGTTCATGCCCTGGAACCCGGGAGGCTTGCTAGCGCGGCGGCGGACTTCATCCGCATTTCCGGACGAACAATCCGGATGCGGTTTGACTGGCCGATGTGAGAGCAAAAAAAGCGCCCACCGGGATCGGTGAGCGCTGAGAGGAACCGCCGTCGGCGGAGTGAGCTTATTCGTCGTCGTCTTCGGCAGCTGCCGCACCGGCCTCGACATTGAGCTCCATCGCGATTTCGGTGAGGAGCTTGTCGGTGTCGCCCTCCTCATCGAGGGTCTCCTGGAGAATTTCGGCGACATCTTCTTCGCCGAGCAATTCGGCGAGCGTCCGGGCGGTGCCGTAGCCGGCGATTTCGTAATGCTCGACCTTCTGCGCGGCCCCGATGATGGCGAGGTCGAGCACGGTGGGATCACCCTCTTCTTCGAGAGTCTCCTTGCCCTCCTCGATGAGGCCTTCCATGGCCTTGCACTTCTTGCCCTTCATGGACTCGCCGAGCTGTTCGCCGATGCGCTCGAGGCGGGCAACTTGCTCCTGGGTTTGCTCCAGGTGCTGCTCGAACGCCTTCTTGAGCTCCTCGGAGCTGGCCGCTTTGGCCATCTTCGGCAGAGCCTTCATCAGCTGAGTTTCGGCGCTGTAAAGATCCTTGAGTTCGTGAATAAGCAGGTCGCGGGCGGAATTGAGTTTCGACATGAGAATGGAGGGTTGAGGGTTGGTAACGATTCAACCTCTCGGACTCAGGCGAGCCGGACCGGTTCGTCGCTGCCGCACCAGTTCTCACCGTCATTCGGTCCCGGATTCACCACGCCTGCGGCCTCGGGAGAATTCCCGATCCACCGTTGCGCGGCTGCGAAGATCCGCGCGATGCGGCGAGCAGTGAAGATGCACCCCTCCGTCTGCCTCGCCTTTCGCTCACGAGCCGCCGAGCGGCTTCACGTAGTGAAAAGATCGATACGAGATCATCCCTTGTTTCACGGCGGCGTGCACCCGTGAGCCGGAGA
>JAEYQF010000216.1 GCA_023410155.1 Verrucomicrobiota bacterium
GTGACCATCGCGGCGGTTTCCGTCATGCCATAACTCGGCGCAAGCCGGATTCCCGCGCGCGCGGCCTCGTCGGCCAGTCCCTCCCACAACGCCGCGCCCCCGATGAAGACGATCGCGAAGCCGCGCAGCCACTCCGCCCCGCGCGGTGTCGCGAGCAGTCGCTGGAGCTGCGTCGGCACCAGCGAGATCACCCACGGCCCATCCGCCTCGATCGCGGGATATTCGCCCGCCTCGATCGCCTTCCAGTTGGCCGCGAGATGCCGCCCACCCGTCGCCGCGCAACGCACGCGCGCCATGAAACCGCTCACGTGATGTGCCGGCAGCACATCCACCGCATGAACCCGCTCCAATCCAAAATGCGCGCAAAATCCCCGCACCGCTGCGCCCAGCGTGTGTTCGTCGTGACGCGCGAACTTGAGCGCTCCACTCGAGCCTCCCGTCGGGATACACAACCAGCCCCGCGGAACTGGGCCGTTTGATCCATGAACGACGAGCTTCGAGTTATCAGCACTCAGCTTCGAACTCGCAGCTCCCCGGTCCAAGCTCCCCGCTCCTTGCTCCAGGCTCATGGCTCGGATCGCAGCCGCTTGCACGCGCTCGGCTTCGCCCCAGCGCGGATCTTCGAGGAAAACCCACTCGCCCACCTCGCGCGCGCAGCCGGTCGCGAGCGCCAATTGTCTCAGTTCAGCGCGTTCCACACCGCCTCCGGATTGAGCCGCGCGACATCGTCCGCGCGAATGAAGCACGTCGAAAACGGCGCGTCGAACCGCAGGTCCGCAAACAGCGGCCACACGCCGAAGCCCAGCGCGCGCGGCACGCCGCGCCAGGCGAACGCGTGCTCCAGCGAGGTCTTCACCCCGACGCTCGTTTCGAGCGCGGACGAGAAAACCACTTCCGCCTTCGCGGCCGCCAGTTTCGCGAGCACCGCGCGCGGATTCGCGAGCAGCGAGGGTTTCAACACGAACACGCCGCTCCAGCCATTCGCGAGCCAGCGCTCGACGTCGCCATCGCTCACGAGCGATTCGTCGAGGGCGATCGGCGTGGGGAAATCGCCGGCCAGTCCACGCAACAAATCATCCACTCGCTCGCGCTCGGCGGCGCGCGCGGCGTGTCCGGCGAAGCACGGCTGCTCGACGAACTCGACGGGGCGCTCGGCGCAGCGCTCGAGCCATTTCTCCGCGACGCGGCGATCCCACGCGCCGTTGGCATCGAGGCGCAGTTTCGCTTTGTCCGGCAAACGGGCGCAGAGATCGTCGAGCAGGACGAGTTCGTCACGCGCGTCCGCCACGCCGACCTTCCACTTGAAAACGCGAAAGCCGGCCTCGGCTTTTTCTTCGACCTGCTGGAACGCCGCCCGACCCGCGCCGAGCAGGGACGCGACTCCGAGCGCACTTGGGCGCGACTCGGTGCGCACTGGGTCGCGACTCGATCCGGACTCGGGCTCGACTCGATCCGCATCGTGTCCCGACTCGGTCCGCACCTGGTCCCGAGCCACGCTCAGTGCGTGGTGAAGACAGCGCAAATGTGCCGGCGCGGCGGCGAGCTGTTCGTCGGTGACCATGGCGCCGAGTGAGCGCAGCGCGCTTTCGATCTCGTCGCACGTCTCGGTGCCGAACCACGGAATCGGCGCAGCCTCACCGAATCCGACGCGGCCGTCGGCGTCGGCGAGACGGAGGAGGAATCCTTCGCGTTCGGACCAAACGCCGTGCGCCGTGCGCACGGCCGCGCGAAACGGCAAACGATAGCGTCGGAATTGAAGATCGAAACGCACGAGAGCCCAACTGCATCACGGAAAGCCGGAAGAGCGGAAGCTTGGAAATGATGAATCTGGAAATCTGGAAATCAGGTTCAGAAGCCGCGGGCTTGGTCCTGTTTCCAGTTTCCCGCCTCGCGAAGAAATCCATCCCCCGATTTCCTGAGTTCCAGAGCGTTCACCCACCCTTGCCTTATCGTCGCCGGCGGAAAAATCGGTTGCAGTTCCTTGCGCGGAGCTTATTCCGTTCACGGCAACTCATGACAAAGGTTGCCACTTCCTCCACCCTCGATGCGGATGCCGAGTTCTACCTGCCGGCCGACACTTTTTTCCGCGCGAGCATCCCGACAGCGCTGACGTTTGACGACGTTTCCCTCGCGACGCTTTACTCGGCGATCCTGCCGAAGGACGCCGACACGTCGACCTCGTTGAGCGAGGCGTTGAAGCTCCAGATTCCGATCATCTCGTCGGATATGGACACGGTGACGGAGTCGCGCATGGCGATCGCGATGGCGCTCAACGGCGGACTCGGCCTGATCCACTACAACATGCCCGCCAAGGAGCAGGTGAAGGAAGTGGCCCGCGTGAAACGCCACATCCACGGTTTGATCCAGGATCCGATCACGGTGACGCCGGACCAGCTCATCGGCGATGTGCTCGCCATGATCGAAGCGCGGCGGTTCGCGTTTTCCACCTTCCCCGTCGTCGACGCGAACGGGAAACTGGCCGGCCTGCTCTCGGGCAATGTCGTGAAAGAGCGCTACAAGTCCAAGAAAGTCGCCGAGGTGATGACGCCCCGCTCCGACTTGATCACGGAAAAACAGAGCGCGGTGGCGAAAGATCCGATCAAGGCCGCCGACGCGTTTTTCAGCGCGCACGTGGGCATCAACAAAATGCTGGTGGTCGATGGTGAGGACCGACTGCGGGGCTTGATCACGGCGTCGGATGTGGAGCGCATCACGAGCGAGGCAAAGTCCCGCCGGAAGCCGGCGCGCGATGCGGATTTCCGTCTGGTGGTCGGCGCGGCGCTGTCACCCGTGCGCAAGCCCGATGGCTCGCTCGATCGCGAGAAAATCATCGAGCACGTGAGCAATCTCGTGGCCGAGCACGTCGACGCCGTGGCGGTGTCCACCGCGCACGGTCACACGGCCGGCGTGGGCGACGTGGTGAAACTCGTGCGCGGCGCGTTCCCCAACCTGTCGATCATCGCGGGCAACGTGACCAGCGCCAGTGGAGTGGATTTCCTCGCGCAGTGCGGTGCCAACGCGATCAAGATCGGACAGGGTCCCGGCTCGATCTGCACCACGCGCGTGGTGGCGGGCGTAGGCATCCCGCAGCTCACGGCGCTTTATGTGGCCAGCACTGCGGCGAAGCGCAGCGGCGTGAAGTTGATCGCCGACGGTGGCATCACGAAGAGCGGCGACATCGTGAAGGCGTTGACGCTCTCGGATGCGGTGATTTGCGGCAGCCTGCTCGCGGGTTGCCGCGAGGCGCCGGGCGAGATCATCGAGATCAGCGGCAAGGTTTATAAACAATACCGCGGCATGGGCTCGCTCGCCGCGATGAAGGCCGGCAGCGCCGCGCGTTACGGTCACGACAAGAACGACAACGCGCGCAAGGTCGCGGCCGAGGGCATCGAAGCGTTGAAGGAAGTTTCCGGCTCGGTCGACGAAGTGCTCGGCACGTTGATCGGCGGCGTGCAAAGCGGGATGGGCTATCTGGGCGCGGCGACGCTGGCGGAATTGCGTGCGAAAGCGCGCTACGCCCGCGTGAGTCCGGCCGGTCAGAAGGAAGCGGCGCCGCACGACGTGATCGAAGTTTCGACCCGCAAGAACTGAGCGCGTCCGTCCTCGGGGACGGCGCACAAGGGTCACCCCTCCGCTGCCGTCGCCGCAGACCACGCGCTGAAACGCGCGACGTGAGCTTCGCGTGGATCCACGCGTGACCACCGCCCGGGCGCAGACCTGCGCCGCCCCGCGCGAAGCGGACATCCACCTCAGCAGCCAAGCGACACGCCCCGCTTGCGAGCAGGCGGGCATGCACCTCGCAGTCGAGCGGCACTCGTTTTCAGCCGCACCGCAGGCGCCGTCGCGAGACGAGTCCCGATCGCCGTCGCGAGCCGAGTCCCGATCGTCATCGGAGCAAGAGTGGCACCACCGCACTCATCCCATCGTCGCGGCTCCCAGCACCACCATTCCGGTCCCAGATTACAACGTCATATAATGTATGACTTTCTTTCTTTTGCGAGCACCGTCTGGTAGAAGTCGGGTATGAACTCGCTGCTGAATCCGAGCCTGCGTCCTCTCGAACCGGTTCTTCTCGCGCTCTTCGACGCGGCGGAGAAGGCCGCGGAAAATGCGGTGCGCGCCGCGAAGCGAAGTGGGCGGCGGCGCCCCCCGGGAGCGCCGCTGAAACCGGGAGCCGACACTCCGCTTTGGAACGTGCTCGCGGAATCGTGTCGGCAACGCCTCACGCGACACGGAGACAAGGCCAAATTGGGGCGGCTGCTCGGTTTGCCCCGCCAACGGATCCATCAGCTCCTCGTGGCGAAGTCGGCCTGCGCGGATGCCGAGCGCACGTTGCTCCTGCTCGCGTGGCTTGCGCAGAAAAACCGCGGCGAGGATCCAGCCTGAGC
>JAEYQF010000068.1 GCA_023410155.1 Verrucomicrobiota bacterium
GTCTTTCGTCTGCCCGAACCAATCCTCGATCTTCGCCAGCGCCTTCTCGATCCCACCATCGAGTTGCACGCTCGCCCAGCCGAAGCGCTCGAGCGGCACGCCAGCCGTCTCAAACTGCCGCCGCATCGCGTCGTTCGAAATCTTCTCGCAACCATGCTCGAGCAACAGCGTCGCCGCCACGTTCGGGTGCGTCGCGTAACCGCGGTACGTCCAATGCAACCGCTGGTACATCGACTCCCCGCCGAAACCGCAGCCCTCGCTGTGCGGCAGCGCCACGAACCGATCCAACCCACACACCTGCGGCCAACCGCGCGCGTTCATCCGCTCCGCCGCCATTCGAGCAATCTGCGACGAACATAAACTCGTCGGCAAAACCAACCCCACGCGCTCGATCGCGTAGCCGTCCGCCGCCCGAAAAAGTCGGACCGTCTCCTCTTCGCCCAACGCATCATCGCTCCCCCGCGCTCGCACGAGCGGCCGCCCGTCCGGCACCGGGCGGCTGCGCAGTTCCGGCAGGCGCGAGCAATCGGTCTGCCGCCACTCGCGCCACAATGACGTTTGCGAATGCCCCGCCTTCTCGCGGCGCGAGCGTCGCCCGGACGCGGTCGCGATCAGGAGCTCGAACGCGTCCGCCGCCACGGTCTCCATCGGCTCACCGTCGAGGTATCGCCCGGCGTTGATATCCATTTCGTGGATCAACAGCTCGTGCCGGCGCGTTGTCGTTGTGATCTTCAACGTCGGCACGAACGGGAAGTTCGTCACCGAGCCGTTGCCCGTGATGAAGAGGATCAGATTGCAGCCCGCCGCCACCTCGCCCGCGATCGCCTCGAGGTCATTGCCCGGGCTGTCCATGAAATAAAACCCGGGCGCGGTCAGCGGCTCCGCGTAGTCGATCTCGTGCTCGATGCGCGTGCGTGGATCCTTTTTGTGGACCGCGCCGAGCGACTTGAGCGTGATGTTGTAGAGCCCGCGCAGTTTGTTTCCGGCCGACGGGTTGCTCTCGAACGTGACGCCGTGCCAGCCCAGCCGCTCCCGCGTGCGATCAATCTGCCGGAACAGCGCACGCGCCGTCTCCACGACCCGGATACGCCGCGCGACGTACGCCTCCGCGCCGCCCAGTTCATCGGTTTCACAGAGCACACCGCTGCCCCCCTGCCGCACGACCTCGTGCACCAGCCGCCCGGCCAACGGATTGCCGGACACGCCGGAAAACGCATCCGAGCCGCCGCACTGCAGCGCCACCCGCAATTCGCTCAACGGCTCCGGCGTCCGCTGCGCCGCCGCCACCTTCGGCAACCACTGTCGGATCAGCTCCTCACCGGCAGCGAGGGCCGTCGACACGCCTTCCGTGACGCTGAGAAACGCATGCGGCACCTCGTTCAGCGGGTACTGGTGCGCCTCCATGAACGCCCGCATTCGCGCGTTCGTCACCGGCTCCACGCCGTAGTCGAGCGCCAGAACCGCCCCGACATTGGGGTGCACGATGAAGCCAGCCAGCGCCCGCAGGATTTCCGTGACGTTGTTGGGCTCATGGTCGCCACCGCCTTCCGTGTGCGCGACGGCCACAATGCCATCGAGTTGTGGATACAATCGCGCCAACGGCTGCAACCGCGCCGCCAGTTCCCGCGCCAGGCTGGCCGTGCGCGACGTCGTGCCCAGCACCACAATCATGTTGCGGGTGCCGACGCTCCGCCGCCCCGGCCGACGATAACCCAGGAAGGTCCGCCGTTCGTTCGACGGCACCAGGTCCACCGGCGGGGCCGGCCGAAAAGCCGCCTCATCGAACACGAACGGCACCAGGTGATCCGCGAAATTGGGGTGCTCGGGCAACGTGATGCCGAGCCGGCGCACCGCCAGCGCCTCCAGCATCGATGCGTTGCACACGTAGTCACCGGGAGCGATCGGCGTGAGCGCGTGGCCGAACGGAAGCGTCCACGACCGCAGCGGCTCCCCGGGCCCGATCGGGCGAATGGCGAACCGATGTCCCTCGAGCACCGTGTGCCGCACCGGATACGTTTGCCCGTCGATCACGATCTCTGAGCCCGCCTCGATCCGGCGCACTGCGATCGCGACATTGTCGCTCGCCTCACAAACGCGACCAACCTCGGTGAAGGACAGGGGCATGCACGGCCAACGTACCCGCGCCTGTGCGAACGACAATCTCGGGATCAAACGCCGTGCTGAACCACTTCTCGCGCTCCCCGGTTGCGGCACGGATGCTTGCGCTGCCCGCCGACCTTCGTCACCAAAACACGCCCGCCACCCCACCCCATGTCGCCTCTGGAACTCAAACAGACGCTGTCGTCTGGCCTGCTCTCCTTTCCGCTGACCGACTTCACCGCCGACGGGGAGTTTCGACCAGACACCTACGCGGCCCGGCTCGAGTGGCTGATGCCGTACGGCGCCACCGCGCTGTTTGTCGCGGGCGGAACCGGGGAGTTTTTCTCTCTCACCGCGCAGGACTACGCCGCGGTAGTCCAAACCGCCGTGCAAACCTGCCAGG
>JAEYQF010000081.1 GCA_023410155.1 Verrucomicrobiota bacterium
ATATCACCACGTGATCGACCTGGGAGAACGCGGAGATCGAAAATGCAGCGGTGAGAATTATGAGTAGCGATCTATTGTACTGAAGAGTAGTGAAGTTCACCATGGAAGAGATAGTATATGGACCAAATAATATGGCGGGTCGGCATGGCATCAAGCGCCATACCAACTCGCGTACTGTCCGCTGATACGATCTCTACTGGGCCCCGAAAACCCTTCGAAGCAGATCTGTTGTGCGGGCCAATGGATCCTTGCGGATCCGTGCTTCTTCCTCGGCCACCAGTAAGAAAAGTCCATCGATCGCGCGTTGGGTCACATACGCGTTCAGATCGGTATCCACGGCTTGTGCCCCGGTGATGAAGCTTGCGCTGTTGTATGCCGAAGCCAGTGTGCCCCAATGTTCCGCCAATGCCACTTTACTTGTCGCCTGTTCCACGATCGGCCTGAATCGCGCTATCAGATCAGCAGTGGTCTTCTCTTTCAGATAGTTGGTGGGTGCATTGTCACCGCCGCGAAGGATCGCAAAACCATCGCCAACGCTCATTCCCTTGATCGCGGTGATGAAGATGGCCGCTGCCTCCCTGGACGCATCTTCTGCCGCCCGGTTCATGGTCAATTCGAATTCCTGTACCTGCTTCTGCATGCCGATCCGCACCAGGGTGGTCTTCATCTTCTCGGCTTCGGCCGGGAACGGAATGCGCAACCGGTCATTCCCCCAGAAACCATCAATCACTGAAGCCTTTTGCACGGACATTTCCGCACCTTTCTCCAATGCCTGCTTCAGGCCGGCGATCACCTCATCATTGCTCAAGGTGCCACTGCCCTTCCCTGGAAATGTCCCGATGGTGCGGTCCAGATCCTTCGGAAATTGGGCGGAACAGCTCGTGACCGTGATCAGTATGGCGAATAAGGCAGCGTGCTTCATGATCGGCGCCCTTCGCCAGATCCATGCCAAGGCACAAAGTATCCCGGTTTTACACAGATCGCTCCTCGCGGGCTTGCGATGGACCGCCAGATGGCGGCTCGTGGACCAAAACTTCAGCACCCCTGTTCCAGTTGAATACTGTGCGCTGGCCGTTCTCCCTTGCAAAACGTACGGCATTGTTCACATCGGTGAAGAGCCTGCAACTGGTGAAATGCACCTTGCCGTCGGGATCTCGGTGGCCTGAAACGATGGCATCATGTTCCAATGCGTGATCAATGACGAATTCCAATTCTGCGGCGGTGGCCGGCACCTTCATGTCATACGCCACCACAATATCACGATTCACATGACTGTCACCCCGCACATCATAACTGAATCTCTCCTTACGGGCCGCAAGTGCACGCAGCCTCTCCATCAACAATGTGGTACGTCTATCAGCCATGTGGTCAATTCTTCAACAGCGGGGCCGAAGATGGAACATGCAAATGCCGATCTATAGGCACACAGAATGCCATGCATCAACATGCCGATGTGGTAAAGATCCATACGGACGCGAGTACCGGCTGAGCATCAGGTAATGAAAGGTCGCGACTTTATGGCATGGCCAGTCCGATCATGTGTATGCCGATCGCCGACCGAGTGGAAAATATCTATTGGATGAAGCCGTGCTTCCTCAATTCTTCAATGCTTTCGTTCGCGGAGCGATGGTGGATGAAGAGGCCACCAGCTTCTTCCCATAGATCGCGGTATTTGTCCCGGTCATCCACCAGAACATCACCGGGCGAACAGAACTTATGCTTATGCCGGGCAGATGTGGTGATGACCTGCACCTCCGGAAAATGCCGCTGGGCCCAGGTCCTCTTCTGCGGCTCGGCCCATTTACCGATCGGAAGCCCAGTGAGAATGATCGGATCAAGGTGCTTTACGGCATCGTACAACTGCATGGCATCGGGCATCAATTCCAGAGAATTGTAGAAATCATCCGTGGTGGCCAATTTTTTCCAAAAGCGGCCAGGCCCGAATTTGTTCTCGTACTCCTTAGGTGGCATCTTGAAGATCGTTGCTGCCCCACGATCAAAATCAGCGAGCACACCATCGAGGTCCAGAAATATCTGTCCAGCCATTTTACAAAGATGCGTGGGAGCACTTAAAGAGGCGGCACCCGAAAAGGTGCCGCCTCACTCATACTTACGTCGCTCGCGTTCATTCCTGGGGATCTGTCCTCAGACCTTGCGGAACAGTATCCGTGACCGAGGCCCTACCGTCGATCCACTCGGAGATCTCATTGAACGTGGCCATCGTGGACTTGCGTACGTTAGGCCAATTGTCATACCGGCTGGCATCAACATCACGCCTGGCCCGCTCTACCCTGTTACGCGCATCCTGCCATTCATCGCGTGTGCGCATCAGATGCGCCTGATCACTATCGCTCATTGAGGATCCATACTGCAATTGCGCATCCAACTCATCCAAGCGGACATCGATCCTGTTGCGCAGCGTGAGCAGATCGGTCTCCATCTCATTGCGTTCAACATCCATGGGATGCATTTCAGTATTGTTCCTTTCAGCGCTATTGTCGGCCAGTTCCTGTGCCCCACAACCTCCCATCAAAAAGGCCGATCCAATTAGTGCGAAGTACCATTTCCTTCTCACGCTTCCCATGCTGTACATGTTAAAGATCAATCCTGATCGTCCGTTCCGTCAACGTCATCATCCTGGATCATTTGTTCCAGGCGATCACCCTGCCGATCGAACCATGCGCCTACATCTTCTGCAGTACGATCCACGGTAACGCGCATATCGGTCCATGCATCACCTTCGGTCACATAAGTATTGCGCAAGGCATCGTTCACCCGGGCACGCTCACGTTCCAACTCCAAGCGGTAGGCACGCAATTGATCCAGGCTTTTCTGATCGGTGGTGTTCTTCATTCGTGAATCCACCTCCCTCATACTGTCATCAAGCCTATCGCGCAGATCTTCCAACCGATCGATGCGTTCCATGCGCTCTTCGCGGCTTTCGCCCCAGCTATCCTCATAGTCCGCCACACGCAGTTCATCATTGGCATCCACAGAAGTTTCGTATTCCACAGAGTTCGGTGCATCCGAGTCACGGTCCTCAACCTCAACTGCACGGTGCTCATCCGATGGAGCATCCATGCTTCCTTCCACATTGTTGCGGTTAGAACTGCAGGATGTGCCTAAAAGCAGTCCCAAGCCGGCTATCATAGCGAGCATTCCTTGTTTATTCCTTCCAGTTTCCATTTTTCCTTT
>JAEYQF010000005.1 GCA_023410155.1 Verrucomicrobiota bacterium
CGCCGCGTATTGATAAAAGCGCGACGGCAACTCGTTGCGCAGCAGTCCCTCGTTCAGCAACCCCCAGACGGCTCCTCCCGGCCCGGTAAGCAGCCGGCGGGCTGAGGCGAGGCGGTGATCGGAGGCGCGATCGAGCACCTGGAGCACCCGTCCCTGGCGATCAAAAAAGATCACGCCCCGACCTTCGACAGCGGCGGCGAAATGACCGCTCTTGATCTGGCAGAGGCTGTTGATGCGCGCGCCGGCGCCGAGAATCTCATCTCCGGGAAGCGGCTGCATCTTTCGACCGTCAAAGACCTGAAGTCCCTGGCTGTTGGTGCCGAGGAGAACGCGGTTCGAGGCGAACGGCGCCGACGACAATGGAGTGTAGCCGATGCCGCCCTGTGGGATCGTTTCGCCGGCTCCGTCGGTGCCGAACGGCGGAACCCGCCAGAGACGGGCTGCGGTGTTGTCCGACGCGTAATATTCGTCCTGCAGGGCGAACACGTGCGAGACGGAGTCCGCCGATCCGAGTTCGCGCGGCGAATCACCAGGTTGCCAGGAAACGAGCGAGCCGCTGTCGCCGTGCCAAAACCAGTGGCGACCGATTTGAATCACGTTGCGGAGGATCGGCCGGTTCTCCTTCCACGTGGCGACATTGTGCAGCCGCCATTTCCCATCGGGGCTGAATTGCACCCGGGCGATGCCGGCGGGTGTGGCGACGTAGATCGTGCCGTCCCGGTCGACGGCAACTTGGTTGGCAGGCGTGGTAGGATCATCCGGAGCCTGGTTCAGGACTTCCCAGCGCACGCCGTCGCCGATCGCAAACTGCCGACGTGCGAAAACCAGCAAGCGGCCGTCCGGCAGCAAATGTAGATCTGTCGGGGGAATCTCGAGACCGAGAGAATCGCTCGATCGAATCTCGAAAAGCGGCACGCCCGATTCGATGACGCCGACCGGCGCGGCAGGGATGCTGTGCAGTTGGGCCGGGGCCGCAGCGGGAGCGAGCACGGCGCAGATGATCGCGACGCGGAAGAGGATGCTGACGAGAGAGGTCCGGGGAATTTGCGCCACGGGTCGACGCATGAAGCGGGAAGGGGCAGGCGAGTGCGGGTGCGTTGAAACCAGCAATCGCGAGAGGCGGCAAGAGGTAACAGTGGTCTCCCGCTACATCGGACACAGAGGTGCTGACCTGAAGGAAATAGCCGCACGGAATTTTCGAGGAAACGCATTTACCCACCGGCGGATTTGGATTCGGTTGGCCGCATGGCAAAATGGTTGTTGGTCGACGGTTTCAATCTCGCGTATCGCTGTTTTCATGCGCTGCCGGAGTTGACGCGCGCGGACGGGTTTCCCACCGGCGCATTGCATGGTTGGGTGAAATCGCTCTGGAAACTCATCGACCAGGAAAAGCCGGACGCGACGCTGGTGTTCTTCGACTTGGGAGAGTCGCAGGACCGACTCGCACTGCTGGCCGAATATAAAGCGCAGCGGAAGCCGATGCCGGATGCGCTGCGCCAACAGATCGAACCGATCAAGGCGCTGACGCGGGCGATGGGACTCGCCGGCATCGAGGAGGAAGGAGTGGAAAGCGACGATCTCCTGGCCGCCGAGGCGGTGAAGCTCGCGGCGATGGGGCACGACGTCATCATCGTGAGCAGCGACAAGGATTTCGCCCAGGTGGTGAATGACCGCATCAAGATCATGCTGCCGCCGCCGTCAGCCAATCCGAAGCTCGGCTGGCGCTTGCTTGACGAAAACGGCGTGCGGGAAAAGTTCGGCGTGCCGCCGGCGCAGATCGCGCATTACCTCGCGCTGGTCGGAGACACGTCCGACAACATCCCAGGGCTGGACGGTGTCGGCCCAAAGACGGCCGCCAAGTGGCTTGCCGAGTGCGGCGGAAGTGTGGAGTGCGTGATCGACAAGGCAGCGGAGCTGAAACCGGAGCGTTTCCGGGAAGCCGTCGCGGCGCAGGCAGATCGGCTGCGCACGAATCTGAAACTCACCACGCTCAATCTAAATCTCCCGGCAGCGAAGCCCGAGTGGCGAACACCGCAGCCGGAGGAGCTTTTTGCGATGCTCGACGGCTACGAGATGCGATCGACAGCGGCAGAAGCACGGAAACGCTACGCGAACAAAGCCGCGGCCCCGGTTGCCTCTGCCGCGCCACCTCCGGCCGCGACTCAAGGCGAACTGTTCTAGGATCTCGTTTACGCGAACCCGCTTCACATCGCGGGTAGCGCAGGCGCGGCGCGAATTCCGCGGGTTACCGACCTTCGGTCGAAACGCCCTTGGGATCGAAAATATAACCGACCCCGTGAACCGTGCGGAAGTTGGAGAGATCGAGGCCGTGCTCCTTGAAGAGCTCGCGGATCTTCACGACGTATTGGTCGAGCGAGCGGCTGCGCACGTCAGCGTGGATGCCCCACACAGAGTGGATGAGCGCCTTGCGCGTGATCACCGTGCCTTGATTCGCGTTGAGGTAGGCGAGGATGCCCAGCTCCTTGCGACCGATCGATTGCACGGTGCCGTCGGGAAATGCGATCTCGAGCCGCTCTGGCGCGATCTTGGCCCCGCAGAAATCGAACGGCTCGTCGTTGACGCGCACGTTTTTCGTCACGTTGAGATCGGCCTTCGATTCGGCGCGACGCAGCACGGCGCGGATACGCGCCACCAGTTCAGGATAGCTGAACGGCTTCGTGATGTAATCGTCGCCACCCATGTCGAGACCGCGGATCTTTGTGGTCTCCTGATCCTGCCCGGTGACGAAGATGACGGGCACGTTGATATCGGCCTGCTTCAATTCCTGCAGCAGGTCGAAGCCGGTGGAGTCGGGAAGGCTGATGTCGAGAAGCAGCAGGTTCGCGAAGTTACGCTGAAGAAACTTCAGCGCGTGAGCGGCGCGATTGCAGATCTGCACCTGCATCTCGGCCATCTCCAGATGAGACGCGATGAGGTTGGCCAGATCGACCTCGTCTTCGACAACAACAATAAGGGGTTTGGGTTCGGCGCGCATTGACCGGGTGCGTAACGACAGGCGTTTTTTGGTTTAGTGCGGGGCTTTGTCAAAGGTAAGCAACTGCCGTGAGCTAATATCTCGAATTTACTTGAAGGCGCAAAGCAGCGTGTGAGTTTTTCGGGCGTGTCTGACCGCAAGCCACTCATCATGCTCGGTCTGCCGAAGGGCAGCCTCGAGGAATCCACCAAAAACCTGTTCGCGAAAGCGGGCTGGAAGATCACGACGAGTTCGCGCTCCTACAAACCTTCCATCGACGATCATGAACTCGATGGGCGCTTCGTCCGGGCGCAGGAGGTCAGCCGCTATGTGGAGCATGGATTCTTCGACTGCGGGCTCACGGGATTCGACTGGATCCAGGAAAACGAGTCCGATGTGGTCGAGGTTTGTGATCTCATCTATAGCAAAGCGTCAGTGCTGAAGTCGCGGTGGGTCCTGTGCGTGCCGGAGGCGTCCGACATCACCAAGCCCGAGCAACTGGCCGGCAAACGGGTCGCCACCGAACTCGTCGGCACGGTGAAGCGCTATTTCGAAAAGAAAGGCATCAAGGCGGAAGTGGAGTTCTCCTGGGGCGCCACCGAGGTGAAAGTGCCGGACCTTGTCGATGCCATCGTGGACATCACCGAGACGGGTTCTTCACTGCGGGCAAACAAGCTGCGCATCGTCGATACGTTGCTCGAGACGAACACCAAATTCATCGCCAACAAGGCCAGCTGGGCCGATCCGGCGAAACGCCGCAAGATCGAGACCATCGCGCTTCTCTTGCGCGGTGCGCTCGAGGCCGAAAGCAAGGTTGGCCTGAAGATGAACCTCCCGAAGGCGGCGCTCGAAAGCGTCGTGAAAGCGCTGCCCGCGCTGCGCAATCCGACCATCTCGCAGCTCAGCAACGTGGAGTGGGTCGCGCTCGAAACGATTATCGACGAAAGCGTCGCGCGGGAGATCATCCCGCAGCTCAAGGCGCTCGGCGCCGAAGGGATCGTCGAGTATCCGCTCAACAAGGTGGTCTACTGAGTTGCACGGCGCTCCCGGCTGACTCACGTATCCATTTTCTCAATTCGCCGTATCACGCCATGGCCACTGTCAAACTTGGGCTGCTGCAACACGCCTGCTCCGCGAACCCGGCGGAGAACCTGAAAAAGACCCTCGCGCTCGCCGAGAAGGCCGCGAAACAGGGCGCCAACATCATCTGCACGCAGGAGCTTTTCCGTTCGCAATATTTCTGCCAGAGCGAAGACCACGAGAACTTCAAACTCGCCGAGCCGATCCCCGGTCCCAGCACGCTCGCGTTTCAGAAGCTCGCGAAGAAGCACGGCGTGGTGGTCATCGGCTCGCTCTTCGAGAAACGCGCGTCCGGCCTGTATCATAACACCGCGGTGATCATCGATGCCGACGGCAAACTGCTCGGCGTGTATCGCAAGATGCACATCCCGGACGATCCGCTCTACTACGAGAAGTTCTACTTCACTCCCGGCGACACCGGCTTCCGCGCCTGGGAGACGAAGTTCGGCAAGATCGGCGTGCTCGTGTGCTGGGACCAATGGTATCCCGAGGGTGCCCGGCTCACCGCGATGCAAGGCGCAGAGATCCTGTTTTATCCGACCGCGATCGGCTGGCATCCCAGCGAAAAGAAAGAGCACGGCCAGAATCAGCACGGCGCGTGGGAGACGATCCAGCGGAGCCATGCGGTCGCCAACGGCTGCTACGTCGCCGCGGTGAATCGTATCCGCCTCGAGCAACCCGTGGGCGGTGACGGCATCCAGTTCTGGGG
>JAEYQF010000150.1 GCA_023410155.1 Verrucomicrobiota bacterium
CGCGCCTCGTTGATGCCGCCGACTTGCGCTAAGCGCGTGCGATCGTCGTTTTTCGCGAGTCGGGACCGCTGACGATGTTTACCTTCGGCGTGAGGAAATCTCCCCGCCGGAAACGGGCGCGGTTTACCTTCCGCCTGTTTTCGCGACGGCCTTCCTCTGAAGTGCCGCGCGCTGGGTGCTTCTGCCCAATCCGCGCCTGCCGCAAGCGCTTGCGAATAGTGCTCAATCGGTGGGGCGGTGAACCGATAGCTCCTGCACCTTGTGCTTCACCGGTAAAAAACTTCGCATCGTGCTGGGCGCAGGCGTCTGGCTGGCGGCGTTGATCGTCGGCTTTGCGACGTTGCAACGGTACGCGTCGGCCGCCGGCGGAGCGCACGCGCCCGTCAAGGGCGTAGCCGAGGTGTTTGCACCGTACCGCAACGAGGGCCGCGCGCTCGCGGTGATGGCTATTCACCCCCGTTGTCCCTGCACGGAGGCGAGCCTGTCTGAGTTGGGTGATTTTCTCGCCCGCGCCGGAGCTGGTTGTGACGCGTTGATCGTGCACGTGGTGCCTCCGGGCGCGGATTGGCCGGCAGCGAAAACCCGCGATCTCGGCGCCCGCAATGTGCCCGTCGTGGCCGACCAAAACGGCCAACTGGCCACGCAGCTCGGCGCTGAAACCTCCGGCCATCTCGTGCTGTTCGATGCCGCCGGGCAGGTCCGCTTTCACGGTGGCATCACGCGTTCACGCGGTCATCGCGGCAAGGCACCGGCGCAGGATGCGATGCTGTCCGTTCTCTCCGCGCCGGGTTCGGCCGCGGAAGTTCAAACCGCTCCCGTCTATGGCTGCGCCCTGATCGGATCGTGCAGTCCCTCCCACGTCGCCGCGCCATGATTGCGTCCACCCCGATTCGACGTCTCGCCCGTTCGGTTTGGCCGACCTCGACCGGGGTTGAGCGGCAGCCCCGGATTCAGGAACTTTTCGACAGCTATAACCGGCGGCTTCAACGCCGCGCGAACTGG
This sequence comes from Verrucomicrobiota bacterium, assembly GCA_023410155.1. Lineage (GTDB taxonomy): Bacteria > Verrucomicrobiota > Verrucomicrobiia > Opitutales > Opitutaceae > Opitutus. The sequence continues at coordinate 1,003 of JAEYQF010000150.1, forward strand.
CTCTTCGTCCTGCTGCTCTGCGGGCAATGGGCCTACGCGGCCTTGGTCGCGCTGTTCTGGTCGCCGCTGACCTGGGCGGGTGCGACGTCTGCCGTCCATCCACACCTGATGGCGGCGCTCGGACTCGGCGGTCTGCTGACGCTCCCGCCGCTTCTGCTCATCCGGGCGCGTCCGTACGATCCGCTTACGCAACACGTGGTGGCGATCGCGCAGGTCGGGTTCTCGGGCCTGCTGATCCACCTGACGGGCGGACGGCTCGAGACGCATTTCCACATCTTCGGCTCGCTGGCGTTTTTGTCGCTGTATCGGGATTGGCGCCTGCTCATCACCGCGACGCTGGTCGTGGCCATGGACCACCTGCTGCGCGGGCTCTGGTATCCGGTTTCTGTTTACGGAGTGCCTTATGCCACCGTCTGGCGGACGTTTGAGCATTCAGCCTGGGTGCTCTTTGAAGACGCCGTGTTGATCTGGGCGTGTGTGACCTCACGTCGCGAGATGTGGGAGATCTGCGAACAGCAGGACGCGCGCGCGACCCTGCTCGACAGCCTTGAGGAGCGGGTTGAGAAGCGCACCAGCGAACTCGCCGCGGAAGCCGCCAACCACAAACGCACCGCGCTGGAGCTGCGCGCAAGCGAGGAGCGTTTCCGCACCCTCGTCGCCCGCGCGCCGATTGGAATCTTCAAGACGCTCCGCAGCGGTGAGGTGCTGGTGGCGAATCCGCGGATGCTCTCGATGCTCGCTTTGCCCGCGGACGTGGCGCTCGAAAACCTCTCCCTGCGCTCCGGAAACCTTTTCGACCTGGAGGCGCGTGAACGCATGTGGCAGCACCTGCTGGCTCATGGTGAGTTGCGGGGATTCGAGACGCAACTGCGGCGCACCGACGGTCAACCCATCGATATCATCATCAACGCCCGGCTGGTTCCGTACGACGGGGTCGGCGGGCCGGCCTGTGAGGGCACGGTTGAGGATATCACCGAGCGCAAACGGGCGGCACGGCAACTCGAGCAGGTGAACCAACAGTTGGTGATCGCTTCGCGCCGGGCCGGCATGGCCGAGGTCGCCAACGGCGTTCTCCATAATGTCGGCAATGTGCTCACCAGCGTGAACCTCACGCTGCACGACGTGCAGGACCGGTTGCGCCGGACGCGGGTGGGGCATCTCACGCGCGCCACCGAGCTGATCCAGCGGGAACGGTCGCGACTGGGTGAATACCTGACGAGTGACCCGACCGGCCAGAAGCTGCCGGACTTCCTCCTGCAGTTGTCGACGCACTTCGCCGAGGAGAACCGGACGCTGCAGAAGGACCTGTCGACGCTGTCCGAGCATTTCGAACACATCCGCGAGATCGTCGTGGCGCAGCAGGGCTCCTCCCGCATGTTTGGCCTGCTCGAGCCACTCGACCTGGCGAAACTGCTTGAGGACGCGCTGAGCCTGCACGCGACATCGCACGACCGGCACGGCATCACGCTCGTGCGCGACGTCACGCCGTCAGGCCTCGTGCTGGCCGACCGGCACAAGGTGCTGCAGATCCTCGTCAATCTCCTGCAGAACGCGAAGGATGCCGTGCTCACTTCGCCACAACCGTCCCGTGTCATCAAGGTCCGCATCGCCCCCGCCGATGCCGGTCACGCGAGTATCACCGTTCGCGACAATGGCGCAGGCATCGCGCCGGAGCATCTGGCCCGCATTTTCCAGCACGGGTTCACGACCAAGAAGAACGGCCACGGCTTCGGCTTGCATAGTGCGGTGCTGGCCGCGCGGGAAATGAACGGCGACCTCTCCGCTCGCAGTGAGGGCCCGGGGCACGGCGCCGAGTTTACGCTGACGCTTCCGACGGCCGCACCGCAGGCCGTGCCGACGGCGTCCGAAACTGCTT
>JAEYQF010000172.1 GCA_023410155.1 Verrucomicrobiota bacterium
ACCCCGTAGCAACATGAAACACAATGTTGGCTCTACTGACTGCACCCTGCGCGTGGTCCTCGGACTCGCTATTATTCTCGGCGGCCTCTCCGTTCATTCCTGGTGGGGCCTGGTCGGCCTCCTGCCCCTGGTGAGTGGATTGGTGCGCTACTGTCCCGTGTATCCACTGTTTGGATTCAACACAGTCGATCCGCGCGAAGAGTAAGTCGTTCAATCACTGTCCTGCGGTCCCAAGCGCCGCCCCGCCCGGGGCGGCCGGTGAGCGCTCGCGTTTTTTTCCCGAACCGATAGCTTCCGCCCATGAATCCTTCGCGTGCGCTCTCCTGGTTGATCGGTTTCTTCATCACGGCGTTGTCCGCAGCAGCGGCCGAGGTGCCCCGCCTGACTCCTGCAGAAGCCGCGCAGCGTGTAGCCGCAGGCGAAGCGATCTTGATCGACGTGCGCGAGCCGTCGGAGTGGGCCGACACCGGGGTGGCCGGTCCCGCCGAGCTGCTGCCGATGAGCGACTTCAATGGCGACCGGGCGCAGTGGTCGCCGTTTCTCAAGAAGCACGCGGGCAAGCCGCTCATCGTCTACTGCCGCTCGGGCACGCGCTCTGGAAAGGTCGCAGCCGCCCTCAAGGCTGAAGGCGTGGACGTGTCCAACTCAGGCGCCTTCAAGGATTGGCAGGCCGCCGGATTACCCGTGCGTAAACCTTAAGCCGCCACGCGCCGCCGTGCACGTGGCTCGTGGCTAAAGCGAACCGGGTCAGCGACTCCACCCCCGGTGGGCGCGGCCTGCGCCGTCACGCGGACCACGCCGGGAGTCCGGCAGGACGATGAGCAGCACGGTGGCGGCGAGCACAGCCGCCCCGACTGCCACCCAGGCGGGCCATCGTCGGAATTGGAGTCGGAGGGCGCGCGTGTGCTTCCAGAGATGCACCGCCACAGCGATCGCCATCGCGACACTTGCCCAGGAATGCACGGCTTTCACGGCGTGCAGATGGGAGTCCCACCACAAGATCGCGCCACTTGCGCCACAAACCAGGAAGCTCGCGACGAGGCACGGCGTGGAGCTCCGCTGGATCCAACTACCGACGATCGGCGGGGCTGCGGGTGATCCCATATCTCGGATCCGAGTCTCCGCGGGATGCAAAGCCTCGGTCACAGCCTGTGACGCTGCGCCTGCCCGCAGATTACAAAAATGTCATCCCACAGAAAGGCTCCGGCAACGTCGTTGTGGCATCTTCTCCCGGTCATGAAACCCCTCTCTGCTCATCTCCCTGTCTCCCAGCGCTGGCTCAAGGCCGCCAGCGGTTTGCTTGCCTCGGGGGTGCTCGCTGTTGCTGCCCTGCATGGCGCCAACGCTAACTCGAAGCCCTCGGTCTCTCTTCAGTTCGACAACACGCCCGTGAATCGCGAGGCGATGGAGCCGGCCAGCTTCTCCAAAGTCGCCAAGAAGGTTTCCCCAAGCGTGGTCACCGTTACCGTCGAGGCGAAGGCGCGCACGGAACGCGTGAACCGCACCGACGAGTTTTTCGGTGGCAACGACGAGTTTTTCCGCCGCTTCTTCGGCATCCCGGGACATGGCCGCTTGCCGCGACAGCCGGAGCCCGCGCAGCGTGGACTGGGGTCCGGCGTGATCGTCTCCCCCGACGGTTACATCGTGACCAACAATCACGTCATCGAGGGCGCGGACCGCGTGCTCGTGACCCTCCAAGGCAATCGCAACCTGAAGGCCACGGTCGTCGGGCGCGACCCGCAGACTGACATCGCCGTCATCAAGATCGACGGCAAGGAGTTCCCTGCGGTCAAATTCGCCGACAGCAGTAATGTAGAAGTAGGCGACCGCGTGCTCGCCATCGGTAATCCCTTCGGCATCGGCGAGACGGTGACCACCGGCATCGTGAGCGCCACCGGGCGACGCGCGGGCATCGGCCTCGCCTATGAGAATTTCATCCAGACCGACGCCGCCATCAATCCGGGCAACTCCGGCGGCGCGCTCGTCGATATCGACGGTCGATTGATCGGCATCAATACCGCCATCCTGACCCGCACGGGCGGGTTCCAGGGCGTCGGTCTCGCAGTCCCCTCCGCCATGGTTCGTCACGTCGTGGACAGCCTGGTTCAGAACGGGAAAGTGATCCGCAGCTACATTGGCGCCGGCGTGCAGGATCTCACGCCGGAACTCGCTGATTCATTCGGCCTGGATAACAACCTCGGCGCGGTGATCACGGATGTGCAGCCCAACACTCCCGCCGCCAAATCCGGCCTGAAGAGCGGCGATGTGGTCCTCCGCTTGGACAACACGCCCGTGGCCAACGCCAGCGGCCTGAGCTTCGCCGTCAGCCTGCTCAAGCCAGGAACGAAAATCAGCCTCGAGATCCTGCGTAATGCCAAGAAGCAGACCTTGTCGGTCGTCACCGCCCAGCGCCCCGATCGGTTCGGCGCGAACAGCGGGCTGCGAGGCGACGGCAGCGATCCCGACAGCTTCGGCGCCAACTCCGACATTGGCGTGCTCAACGGCGTCGCCGTCACTGACATCGACGCGGCCTCCCGCCGTCAGCTCAACATTCCGAAGCGCATCCAAGGCGCGCTTATCACGCAGGTGGATCCCGAATCCGCGTCTGCCCGCGCCGGGCTCAAAGCCGGGGATGTTATCCTCGAAATCAACCAGCAGCCGGTTACCTCCGCCGAGGACGCCGTCCGCCTGAGCGAGGAAGCGACCGAGAAGAAGACTCTCGTGCGCCTCTGGTCCAACGGCGGCACCATCTTCGCCGTCGTCGACGAGACCGAGGAGGACAGCTCCGAGTAAGCGAATCCCTTTAGTCAGGTGTTGTGTGTATGTGTTGTGTGTAAGGTGAAGCCGCCGAGGCCGGAGCAATCCGCCTCGGCGGCCCCTTTTTTGGTGCCGTTGAGAGCTTTCCCGGCGCGGCGCAATTCCCCAACCTTCCCCCATGCGCGTGCTGCTCGTCGAAGATGATGCCAAGATCGCCTCGTTCGTTGTGCGCGGCCTCAAGGAGGCAGGCTTCGCCGTCGATCATGCCGGGGACGGTGACACCGGCCTCGCGCTCGCCCAGAGCACGACCTACGACGCCGCGATCATGGACATCATGCTCCCGGGCCTCGATGGCGTGAGCCTGGTGAAGCGCCTCCGCATGGCGCGCCAAACGATGCCGATCCTGTTTCTCAGCGCCAAAGCGAGCGTGGACGATCGCGTCGCCGGCCTACAGGCGGGCGGCGACGACTACCTCACGAAGCCTTTCGCGTTTTCCGAACTGCTCGCCCGCCTGCAGGCGTTGATCCGCCGCGCCACGCGTGCTCCCGAGGCCACAAAGCTCACCGTCGGAGACGTCAGCGTCGATCTCGTCACGCGCGAAGTCACGCGCGGCGGCGAGCGCGTCGAACTGCAGCCACGCGAGTTCACGCTGCTCGCTTTCCTTCTCCGCCATGCCGGCCGACCGGTCACGAAAACCATGATCCTCGAGCACGTGTGGGACTACAGCTTCGACCCGCAGACCAACGTCGTGGATGTCGTCGTGCACCGGCTGCGTTCGAAGATCGACCCGGACAAAACCCGCCTCGAGACGCTCCGCGGCGTCGGTTACGTCTGGCGCCAGCCCCATGCTTGATCGCTTCCGCCAGTCCCTCGCGCTGAGGCTTGCGGCTCTTTACGGGCTGCTGTTCGCAATCGGCGCCGCCGCCACCTTCGGCGTGCTCTATTGGCTGCTCGCGAGCGCCCTTGAAGCCCGCGATCGCGCCGCGGTCGAGCAACGCCTTCAGGAATACGCCGCCCTTTACGATGTGGCCGGAGCTGCCGCCATTCGCAACCGGCTCGCCGCCGAGCAGACCACGCCCGACGTCAGCTCGCTGCTCGTCCGCATCATTGGCAAAACCGGCGAGACCGTTTTTGCGCGTGTCCCCACGGGCTGGGTGGAAACACAGGAAAAACAGATGCTCGTGCCGGACGGCTGGGGCGGCTGGGAGCCGCAGGTCGTTCGCACCGTCCGCGTGCCGCGGAATGCCGAGAAGGATTTTACCGTCGCCTCACGCCCGCTGCGCGACGGACGCCTGCTGCAGGTTGCGCGCAGCACGGACAATCGCGCCGTCCTCCTCGCGCCGCTGCGCCGCTCGTTTCTCCTGGTCGGCAGCGGGGCGCTCCTGCTCGCGGGCGTGGCGGGCGGCGTGCTCGCGTGGCGCGTCACTCGCCCGATCCGGGTGGTCAACGACACCGCGCGTCAGATCATCCGCACCGGCGACCTCGCCGCGCGCGTGCCCGCACCGCCGGGCGCCAGCGGCGAACTCGCCGAACTCGTTCACCAGCTCAACGCCGTCCTCGCGCACAACGCCAAGTTGATCGGGGCCATGCGCGAAACCCTCGATAATCTCGCGCACGATCTCCGCACTCCGCTCGCCCGCCTTCGCGGCACCGCCGACCTCGCGCTGCAATCACAAGCCGATCCCGTCGCCACTCGCGAAGCCCTCGCTGACTGCGTCGAGGAGTCCGAACGCGTGCTGCGCTTGCTCGAGACCTTGCTCGACGTGTCCGCCGCCGAGACCGGCACGCTCCCGTTGCGTCGCTCGCCGGTGGACCTCGCCCACCTGCTCTCCGAAGCCGCCGATCTCTACCACGAAGTCGCCGAGGACAAACAAATCGCCGTCAGCCTCGACGCTCCCGCGCCCATCACGCTGCTCGCCGATCCGCTTCGCCTCGGGCAGGCCGTCGCCAATCTGGTCGACAACGCCATCAAATACACCCCCGCCGGCGGACGCGTGCGACTCTCGCTGCGTCACGACGGGAAGGAAGCGACTCTCGAAGTCGCCGACAGCGGACCGGGAGTGCCACCCGAGGAACGCGACAAAATCTGGCGCCGCCTCTATCGCACCGACACGAGTCGTTCCCAACGGGGCCTCGGCCTCGGCCTCAGCTTGGTGAAAGCCATCGTCGAAGCCCATCGCGGCACCGTCCACGTCGACGACGCTCCCGGAGGCGGTGCGAGTTTCCGCGTCCGCCTGCCGCTCGTAGCGTAGCAGCGGGGCCTCGGCCTACCGCGCGCGCAGGTTCTTGGCCGCGAACAGCACTACGCAGTCGCTGCCGTCCTCGGTCGCGAGCCATTGGGGCTTCAGCGACGCGAACTCGCGATTGATCTCGTCGTGCAATCCGCCGACTTCGATCAACACGATGCCATGCGGCGTGAGCCGATCCTTCGCTTGCGCGAGTAGTTTCCGGATGATCACGAGCCCGTCCGGCCCGCCGTCGTGAGCCATGCGCGGCTCCGCCGCGAATTCTGGATCCTGCTCGTCCACGAGCTGGCTCGGCTCATACGGAGGATTGCTGAGGATCACATCGTAGCGCGCGGGAGGCACGGCGTCGAAGACATCGCTTTCGAACAACTTCACGCGGCGCGTGAGATCGTGTTCGCGAACGTTGATCTTCGCCACCTCCAACGCCTCGCGCGAGAGGTCGATCGCATCGACCTGCGCTTTCGGGAACTGATGCGCGAGCAGGATCGCGAGGCAGCCCGAGCCGGTGCACACGTCCACCACGCGGTCGACCGGACCGTCGAGCGCCAGGGTGGGCGCGGAGTTTCTCCGCCGCGACTCGCTGGTGATCCGCGGGATGATTTCCAAGAAGTAGCTGCGCGGGATGATCACGCGCTCGTCCACGTAGAACCGGTGTTCGCCGAGCCACGCTTCCCGCGTGAGATACGCCGCCGGCACGCGTTCAAGGACGCGTCGGCGAAACACCTCTTCGAGTTTCCGCCGCTGGCCGACGGTGAGCTTCATCGCGAGCACCGCGGGCTCGCTGTCCAGCGACAGCGCGAGGGTTCGAAGGATCAAGTAAAGCGCTTCGTCATGCGCGTTGGTTGCCACCTGGCCTAGCGCAACCTCCTCCGCTTCGTAGAGCGCCTCCGCAAACTCCAGCCAGTCCCCTGGCGTGCGCAATTCGTCGCGCACCGCAAATGGGTCAGGCTTTCGGCTCGTCGGCATCGGAGATCACGTGGGCATGATTGAAGATGTGCTCGGGGCAGTAGCACTGGTCGCCGGAGCATTTCGAACAGTAGCGAAAATCCATCTCCGGGTTGCTCACGTTGGTCTTGCCGCAGATGTAGCAGCGGTGCCGCACGTCCGGTTCGCGCGTGGCCTCCCGCGTGTGCTTGGCCTCGAACTCGGCGCGCCGGCGGCTCGCCCGCGCGCTCAGCGCGATGTCGCGGCCGAAGAAGAGGAAGAAGTTCACCGCCGCGGCCACCACCTGCAGTCGCGTGCTCATCTGGGCCATGAACGCTGAGACGAGAAACACCGCCCAAGTGAACATCGCCAGCCACTTGATCTTCACCGGCAGGATGAAGAACAGGGCCAGCTCGAAGTCCGGATTCAACCGCGCAAACGCGAGGAAGACCGACATCGCGAGATAGTAATTGGTGTAGGCGCCCATCGGCCGCAGAAACGCCAGCCCGACCGTGAGCGCGATACCGACGAGCCAGAACAAATTGTAACGAAACGCGCCCCAATACTGCTCCAGCGCGCTGCCCATCAGGTAGAAAATCCACCACGCAAACGGCAGCAGCGCCAAGCTGAGCATGGAGTTGAAGTTCACCGGCGGTGGCAGGAAGAGGAACGTCACCAGGCGCCAAGGCTGCCCGTTGACGACGGCCGCGGGCACCAGCACGAAGTCGTTCAGGTTCAGCAGTCCGAGCAGGTGGCAGAGCGTCACGAACACCTGACCGACGATCAGGTAGAGCGTCACATTCGGGAGCGCGAAGCGGCCGAACCAGCGTTCGAGTTTGTCCAGCATGACAGGGGGAAAGGAGCGCCGCGAAGGCAGCGCGCGTCAGTTGTCGGTTTTCCCCGCGAGCTGCGCAATGAGCTTTTGCTTTTGTTTTTGCAGCGCCGGTTGCGAGATCGAGTCGAGTCGGTCCCGCGCCTCGTCGAAGTCGCGCAACTTGATCAAAATGTTCGCCTGGTGCAGGCGCATCGTCTCCTTCTCCACGGGCGTCGTGGCCTGCTCCTCGAGATCTTCCCACGCCTTCATCGCCGCATCCCAATCCGGCGAGCCCACGTCGTAAAATGACTCCGCGTAGCGATACGCGAATTCGAACCGGTCCGGCGCCAGCTCCGTCGCCTGGCGAAACGCCTCGTGCGAAGCACGGTCGAGCGCTTCCACCCGCCACTCGCCCGAGAGCACAAACTCCTCGCGCGCCTCGTGCAGCAGCATCCCGAGCTGGTAGTGATAGAGCGGCTCCTGCGGCGCGAGTTTGATCGCGGCCATGTAGTAGGGCAGCGCATCGAGTGGCTTGCCGGACTCCGCGAGATAGTTGCCGATCTGGTTCTTCACCAGCGGTTGATTGGGATCCAGCTCGTTGGACTTCAGCAGGAATCTCACCGCCTGCTCGTCCTGCCCGAGCTTGCCGAGCAGGTAGCCGTAGGCGGTGTAGGCCAGCGTGAATTTCGGATTCTCCCGCAACAACACCTCGTAGCGGCGGCATACATCCTCGATCTGCAAACGGAAACTGCTCTCGTCGAGGTTCTCGCCTTGCTCCGCCGCCGTCGCCAGCAATTCCCTCTGGCGCTCGAGCAGCTGGCGCAGCGTGCGGTCCGAGAGCGATTCGGTCTCCTGCGCACGCACCACGCACGTGAGCAGGACGAGGAGACAGGAAACGAGGCGCAGCGTTTTCATCGGAAGGGGCGAGTGCGACACCTTGGGGCGCGCGAAGTGCCCGCGCAAACTTTGTTGCCCCCTAAGTGCCTGCCGCAGCCCAGCCGGCGCGTCCGCATCGATTCCACGGTTTGCCTCCGCCGGATAGTGTTCATCTGTTCACCCCATGCCCACCGAGCGCTCCACCCACGCTCCCATCCTGCCTCCCGTGCCGCTTCGCGGTCGCGGAGCACAGCTCAACCCGCCCAACCGTTTCGAGCGGCTCCACGTCGCGCTCGATCCCGACACCACCGACGTGCCGCCCGAGGAACGCTCCGATCCGCGCACGACGTTCTACTTCGACGACACGCAGACGATCCTCACGAAAAACGACAGCCCCGACGTGCCGTTTTCCATGGGCCTCAATGCCTACCGCGGCTGTGAGCACGGCTGCGCCTACTGTTTCGCACGGCCCTATCACGAATACCTCGGCTGGAGCAGTGGCCTGGATTTCGAAACCAAGATCCTGGTCAAACTTCGCGCGCCCGAGTTGCTCCGCCGCGAACTCTCGTCGCCGCGCTGGCAGCCGCAGAGCATCACGATGAGCGGCGCGACCGATTGCTATCAACCCGCCGAGCGTCGCTTCCAACTCAGCCGCGGCGTGCTGGAGGTTTGCCGCGAGTTTCGCCAGCCGATCTCGATCATCACGAAAAACGCCCTCGTCGCGCGCGACGTCGATCTGCTCGCCGAGCTCGCGCGCTTCCATTGCGCGGCCGTTTACGTGTCCGTGACCTCGCTCGACCGCGAACTCGCCGGCAAACTCGAGCCGCGCGCCTCGCGACCGGCCGCACGCCTCGAAGCGATTCGCACGCTCTCCACCGCCGGCGTGCCCGTGGGCGTGATGGTCGCGCCCATCATCCCCGGGCTCAACGACCACGAGATGCCCGCGATCCTCGAC
>JAEYQF010000209.1 GCA_023410155.1 Verrucomicrobiota bacterium
ACTTATACCTGGAACATTTCAGGGGGAACGATAACCTCGTCTGCCGATGGACCATGTATCACGGTGGATTGGGGCACACAAGGACAGGGGACCATCGGCGTGGTGCGCAGCGGCGAAGGCTGTGGTTCCATCGGTAATATCACCGTTACCATTATTCCGGGTCCACCGGTGGCGATCGATGGTCCTGTGGAGGCGTGCCCGTTCCAAAGCAATATCTCCTACTGCACAGAGAACGTTGCCAACGCCACCTATGAGTGGACAGTGACCGGTGGTACAATCACCTCCGGAGCGAACACATCATGCATTACTGTTGAATGGGGAACGCCCGGCACGGGCACCATCAGTGTGTTCATGAGCAGTGATTGTGGATCGGAAGGATATCTTCAGGTCACCATAGGTGCTGCGCCTGCGATCCAGATCGAAGGTCCCGTGGAGAACTGCGCATTCCAATCCACGAGCACTTATTGCACCAGTGAGATCCCGAACGGGGTCTATAATTGGAGCGTCTACGGTGGCACTGTGACATCTGCCACTGATGGGCCATGCATCACAGTTGAATGGGGTGCCAGCGGTGCCGGCTCGATCGAAGTGGTGCGCAGTTCCGATCAATGTAATTCAGAAGCCGATCTGCCCATCGTGATCATGCCTGCACCGGAAGCCACCTTCGAATACACTACAGATACCACATGCACCGGTGTTCGGGCACTTGTATATAACACCACCCCGGGATCCACCTCTGCCAGCTGGAACCTGAACGACCAGCTTGTGTCATCCACGGATTCTGCCATTGTACCCCTGCCTTTCGGTGCGCAAAGCGGCATCACACTGCTGATCACCGGTCAGAACGGGTGCCTGGGTTCTGTCACCGATTCGATCGGCGTCGCATCATTTGAAGAGTTGCTCAGCTTCGCTGTACCCAACGTGTTCACCCCGAACAACGATGGAAAGAACGATCGCTTCGAGCTCGTGTCCGATGTCCCTATGATACAATGTGCCACCATGGAGATCTTCGATCGCTGGGGGCGGAAGGTCTTCACCAGTGCCGAAGGCTCGGGATCATGGAACGGCAAGGGTGAGAACGGCGAAGCCCTGGCGGATGGCGTGTACTTCTATCTGCTCACCGTCAACGACGAAAAGATCCAGGGCTACGTGCATCTGTTGCGTTGATCTGAACCATCAGCAACAAGGCCGGTGATGCGATCGCATAACCGGCCTTGTTGCTTCATACCAACTCAATGAAATTCGTCCTGCTCATGGCGAGGAATTCCGGCCCAGAATTGCATCGTTCAGTGCACCACGAACTTGAATTGCTTCTGCTGTTCCATCATCGATCCGAAATAAATGCCTCGCGTAAGACCGCCGATATTGTATCCCGAATTTGACAGAGCCTCAAGATCTGTTATTCCTACCAGCGATCCCATGGAATTGAACAAGTGTATCCGATCGTTCCGATCACGGTCGACATTGGTCAACAGGAGAAGATCTCCTTCAATGACAGGGATCGGTAGTTCAGACAAAGGCTTCGTATCGAGTCCGACATTGGTGTCACGCACGTATAGGCGTACTGTCCTGAGCATGAATTCCTCGGTAACGGTGGAATAGACAATATCACCTGTTGAAGAAAGATACAGTCGCCGCTCGTACGTATAGATCTCTTCTTCGATACCATCGAGAATGACATCCAGCACAAGAGATCCATCCATTGCCTTCAACAAGAAGACCCTGTTCCCCAATGGTTCATGATAATGGCCTTCCAATGCGGCGACCCATGTGCCTGAGGTTGCGATCGCTTCTCCAAAGAACGATGTACCAGGAAAGGAGAATTCATCCAAGATCGATGGCGTGGCTCCATCAATATCGATCAGGAGCAATCTTCCCTCGGAGTAATTCACGAATTGCCCCCCAGGCTGTGCAAGGACAAGATCCCCACCCGATACCTTCAATTGATGGGCCCCTCCGTAAACCTTCAGATCGGTCGTCACTGGCCCCACCTCCGCGCCAGTGGTATCATATTCCATGATCGTGTATTCGCCCGTAGCGGCGAACAACCTGTTCTCATGTATGGCGAAGAGTGCCGGCATAAGAGCAGGCAAATGGACGATCTGTTGCCACTGCGTGCCATCGTGGGAACTGAACATGGTAAGCCCGAAATAATGTCCGATCCCTGCAGCGCTGCTGGAAAGATCCACCACTACAGGATGCTGGGCGAAGCAGGTGGTGACTTCAATGTTGGTACCACCGGCAACATTCGTCAATTCCCAGGTGCCGGTGTCCGAAAGAGAATAAAAGAATATCGTGCCTTCACGGCATAACGTGGTACCGAGCGAGTCGTACTCATGCTGGGGCCGCCCGATGGCCAGTATGTCATCCTTCAACTTCAACCCGGTACCGAACCCATTATCATCGCCATCGGGCGCCACGATCAATTGAACAGCACCCCACGCATTTGGTCCTCCCGCGTTACGATGAAAGACATGCACCCTGGAGGACATTCCAATGCCAAAACAGGTTTCGGTCACGAACAAATGATCGCCTTCGATCGCGACCGCCCAACCGAATGAGCAGAGGGAAGCTGTATCGGGGTTAAGGATATCGATCGTGTTATAGCTCTGGGCGGAAAGTCCATTTATCAATGAACAGACTGAAAGAAGAAGAACGAGTTTTCTCATGGGAATAAGGGGTTACGATCGGGCCCGATCGAATATAATTCCAACACTTTTCACAGGATAAAACGCAGAACGCTAAATGACGAAACCTGGCCTGGAACGCATCAATGACCGATCCATCTCAACTCCATGAACGCAAGCAACTCGGGTTACTTTCGTAGCACCTATGGATCGATGTTCCCGATCGATCGAAATTCTCATCCCTTTCAATG
>JAEYQF010000248.1 GCA_023410155.1 Verrucomicrobiota bacterium
GGACTGTCGTGAAACACGATGCATTTCACCTTGTAGCCGAGCTCGGAGAGCGTGGCGGCCGCAGAGGAGCCGGCGAGTCCGGCGCCCACGATGATCACTTCGTATTTCCGCTTGTTGGCGGGGTTGACGAGTTTGATCTCGGTTTTGTGCTTGCGCCATTTGTCGGCGAGCGGCCCGGAGGGGATTTTGGAGTCGAGGGTGGCCATGGCGGTCGGGCGATCGGTCAGTTGCGGTTGGACGGGGCGTCTTCGGTTTCGGTGGGCGCGTCGGTCTCGGCAGACGGGTCAGTTTCAGCCGCGGCGTCGATTTCGGCGGGCTGGTCTGATTCCTCACCGCCCAGCTCATCCAAGTCGCCTTGGAAGATCACTTCTTCCTCGAAGGCTTCACGGGTGAACCCCTCGTGCAGCTGCACTTTACCCGCGAGGATGGATGCGGGGATCGCGAGGTTGCCCAGGAAGTAGGCGAGGCAGAACATGATCGTCAGCTTCCGCAGCGCGGGCGACCACCGGCCGGAGCGCCAGCCAAACGTCTGAAACATGCTGTCGAAGCCGTGCAGCAGGTGATAGCTCAAGAGGCCCACGGCGATGATATAAAACGCCGAAACCCAGACATTCTGGAATCCGAGGACCACCATGCTGTGCACGTCGAGCACCTCGGTGCCCTCTTTCACCACGGTGAAGCCGGCGACCTTATAGTCGGTCTCGAGCACGTAGGTGTTGAGGTTGTCCTTGAAGTTCTCCTGCTGCGCGTAGCCGAGCGTGAAGTGCGCGATGTGATAGATCAGAAACGCGAGCACCACGAGGCCCGTCTGCTTCATGAGCCGCGAGGCGAGCGTGGCGCGGATCGTGTGCTTCACCGCGTAACGCTCGTTGCCGCGCGCCTTGTAGTTCTCGATCGACAGCGTGACGGCAGCCCACACGTGGAGCAGCACCGCCGCGATGATCACGATGCGTGCGACCCACAGCATGGGCCCCATTGTGTGCAGGAACTCGGCGTAGCCGTTGATATGATCCGGATCCTGGAAAATCTGGAGGTTGCCGACCAAATGGCCGACGACAAATCCGATCAGCACCACGCCCGTGAGGGCCATGATGAACTTTCGGCCGATGGAGGAACGAAGAAGATTCATCGCAAGAACAAGGGGGAGACGAGAGAGAACCGCCCCACCTTCGCCGTCCCCTGCGGTCTTGTAAAGTGCCTGCTCCGACCTTGTCGCAAAATTAGGCTCCCTAACCCGGAGGAGAAGCAGCCCGGGGAAAATGGCGCCTCATGTCGCGACCGCATCTCAAGAAGCGTAGTTTTTCGGCGGATACCGCAAGTGGATGGATCGATCGCAGAGGAAGGAGCACGCCGTAAGCGCGTTTCGCCGAAACCCGTTCCGCGGATAGGGCGCGGAGCCGCTCCGCCGCCGAGGTCACAATGCGAGATCGGCGGCAGATTACCCGAATGATCACAGGTGCCGCGCCCTCTCTGCGGGCCATCGACGATCCGTGACCCGCACCCCCAGCCGGGGCGAAGAACGGAGTCCCCGCCCTACCCTCGACCTCACGCGCTCTATCGCGCGAGCGGCTTGAGCAGGGAAAACTTCCCGCTCGCCGCGGGCGCGATCACGCGACGTCGGAACGCGCTCACGCGCGTTCCCTCGCCCAGCAGGCGAGCGAGCGCCTGCTCGAGCCCCGCAGGCGCGATGTCTTCCGCGACGTAATGGAAGTCCCAACGACTCTCCGACGTCTGCACGAGTGAGTAGTGCCAGCACTTGAACTCGGCCGGCAACGCCGCATCCACCTCCGTCGGCGACACGAGCGAACCATCCGAACGGAAGTATAAATTGCCCTCGCGGCCGAGCAGACGGAAGCCCGTGGGGAATTTTTGCACGATGTCGCCCGTGTGATAACGCAGCAGCGGCATCGCCTCACGGCCACGCGTTGTCACAAAAATCTGATACACGTCCGGCAACTCCGCGCGCCACGGCACGAGCTCGATGAACGCGTTGTCGTCGATCACCCGCGAGTTGTCCTTGAACGCTTCGCCGACGAACAGATACCCCGCCTCGGTCGACCCGTAGAGATCCACCTGCGCCGCCGGGAAAACTTCGTTGATGCGCGCGCCGTGCTGCGCGCTCGCCTTGCCGTAGGTGAGAATCACCGCGCGCACGCTGGGCACCGCCACGCCGCGACGCTTCGCCGCGCGCGCGAGCAGCGACAGATAAACCGGCTCGCCCTCGATCACCTCGGGCTTGGTCGCCTGCAGCTCCATCACGATGCGATCCCACTCCGACTCGGGAAACGCGAACGGATCACTCGAGAGATTCAGATAAACCGTGCCGTCGAAATAGCGGTGCGGAAACGGATGGTCCTCGTAAGGACACAAGTTGCTCGAGCACCCCACCGGCGCGAGCACGCACTTGCGATACTTGCGGCCGACGAACTCGCGCAGAATCGGAGAGGCGAGATACGCGCGCTCGGTCTGCGCGTTCCACCAGCCATCCTCCATGATCACCGTCATCGGTGACTGCGTGGTGCCGCCGGTGCTCTCGTATTCGAAACGTTTTTCCGCGAGCCCGCGTTCGATCACGCGATAGTCCGCGAAGAACGCCTGGTGCCCGCGATCGACGATCTCTTTTTTCGAGAGCGAAGGAATCTCGCGGTAACAAGACCACTGCAGCGGCTCGACGTGCAGCGGGAAACGCTGAGCGTAAAGCGGGCTGCGCTCGTAGATCTTGCGGATTTCGCGCTCGAGCGGCGCCGGCAGAAAATCTCCGGACGCGGACCCGAGCGTCTCGGAAGCGTTGGCAAACAATGGCGCGGACATGGAAGCGTGTGAGGCCGGCAGTAAGTGTGAGCCGCTCATGAAGTCAAACGAGCCGCCACGCGGCGCGAGTCGGGACTGAGTGCGCACCGAGTCATGCCAAGGTGCGGACACGGTCGCGACAAGGTGCGGCATGTGTCGCGCCAAGGTGCGGATCGTGTCGCGCTGAGATGCGGATCGAGGCGTTCGAACGCGGGGGTTGAGCGTGCAAAGTCGATCAGCCCGCGAGAAACGGCGCGCTGCACCTTTACACCGCTTGTTTCGCGGCCCGCAGTTCGCGCCAGAGCGGTTCGAAGAGCAGAAGCGCATCGAGCACGAGGCCGTGCGTGATGCCACCACTGCGCGCGAGGGCGAACACTTCGTCGACGGGCATCGTGGTGACTTCGATTTCTTCGTCGGTATCCCACTCCATGGCGACGGTGCGCGCAGCCTGTTCGACGAAGACGAAGTGACAGCGATTGCTCTGGATGGCGGGATTGGGATGCACGCTGCCGAGCTGTCTGCCGGGAGCGCCGGTGAAGCCCGTTTCTTCGCGCAGTTCGCGAAGTCCGGCCTCGATGGGATCTTCGCCGCTCTCCATCACGCCGCCCGGGATCTCGAGCGAGAAGCCGTCGATGCCGAAGCGGAATTGTCGCACGAGCACGAGGTGATGCTCGGGCGTGAGCGCGATCACGTTTACCCAATCGGGTGGGTCGCAAACGATGAAGTCGCGCTCGGTCTGACGCACGGGATGGCGAAACCGCGCGCTGAGCAGATCGAGGATGCGAGTCTTGAAAAGAGAGGTGTGGCTGAGCTTCTCCCAACGCGACAAGCCGGACGACGGCGCACTCATGCGAACACAAAAAAGCCTCCTGCCGCGGAGGGCAAGGAGGCTGAAAATCGGAGCGCGGAGCGCGTGCTTACTTCTTCGGCAGTTTGATCTTCTGGCCGACGTGGAGTTTGGTCCAGTCGACGCCGGGATTGACGGCCTGCAGGTCACCGAGAGCGAAGCCTTGCGCACGAGCGATCTTGGCGCCGGTGTCGCCGGCCTTGATCACGTATTCGCCGGGACCGGCAGTGACGGGCTCGCCGCCCTTCTTCGCGGCCGCGGGGGCCGGAGCTTTCTTGGCGGCCTCTTCGAGTTTGGTGATCGAGGCCTGGATGTTGCCGAGGCTCGCCGCGACGGTGTTGAACGCGTCCTGCGTGCTGCGGTTGAGCGAGGAGATGTCGCGCGCGCTCTTGTCGACGGAGGCCTGCACGGAGCTGACCTGCGATTCGATAGCATCGACGCGGGCGATCTTCTCCTCTTGGGCCGCCACGATCTTCTGCAGGCTTGAAGCCTTGATCGCGCCGTAGGCGCCGACCAGAAGAGCCAGCACGCCCGCGATCACGGCCGCGATCGGAAGCATGCTATTGTTTTCCCGCGAGATGGTATCCATAGGTAAAAAGTGAGTCGTGCAGGACTAGCCGAACGCGGGGGTGAATCAAGCAGAGATTATTCACAGGACCGTCGTGAACGGCCCGGTTTGCCTCGGGAAGACGCGTCGGACACGGCTGCCCAGGCGCTTGGAATGGCGCGCAGAATACGTCGAAGGCGGGCTTCGGGCGCGGTCAGCCGCCGGTGGTCTCGCCGCCCATGACTTGCAGGACGATGCCGGTGATGAACGAGGAATCGGCGTCGGAGGCGAGAAACACGTAAGCGGGGGCGAGCTCTTCAGGCTGTGCTGGGCGCCCCATGGGGCTCTGGCTGCCAAAGGTGGAGACTTTTTCCTCATCGGCTCCGGGATCGGCGACGTTGAGGGGCGTCCAAACCGGGCCGGGCGCGACGGCGTTTACGCGGATGCCTTTTTCGAGGAAGTCGGTCGCGAGGGTTTTGGTGAGGGCGTTGATCGCGCCCTTGGTCGAAGAGTAGTCGGGCAGCCGCGAGGCCCCCATGAGGCCCGTCTCCGAACTCGTCGCGATGATCGCGGCGCCGGGCTTGAGGTGAGGCAGCGCCGCGCGCACCAAGCGGAAATAGGCGTAAACGTTCACCTGATACGTGCGCTCGAGTTCTTCGTCGGTGAGCTCCGCCAGGGTCTTGCGGCTTTGGTGCGCAGCGTTGGAGACGAGGATGTCGAGGCGACCGAACTGCTTCACGGTTTTCTCGACTGCTTTTTTGCAGAAATCGGGATCGGCGAGATCGCCGGGCAGCAGGAGGCACTTGCGTTCGATGGCTTCGACGGCTTCGCGCACGACCTCGGCGTCTTCCTGCTCCTCGGGCAGATAGACGATCGCCACATCCGCGCCTTCGCGGGCGTAGAGATAAGCGACCGAGCGGCCGATGCCCGAATCTCCCCCGGTGATGAGGGCGATCTTGCCCTCGAGTTTGCCGGCTTCGCGATAGTTGGGCGCCTGCCATTTGGGTGACGGATCGAGGGCCGATTCGAGGCCGGGCTGCGCCTGATGTTGCTTGGGAAACGGCGGCTCGGGCTCGTGCTGCATTTGCGGCTCGGGGGTCTTTTTCATCGAGCGGGATGGCGTGGAGACGGACTGGCGCATGGCGAGGAACGTTGAACGGAGTGGGCGGATGAGGGGAGCCGCAGGTCGGGTCGACCGGATCAGGTGCAGGCCCGGCGGCTTGGAAATGGTCCTGCCTCCCCTCGCGCAGTTCCGCGTGCGTGTTCCTAAACGGGCTCAGCACCGGGCCCGATGCACGACCCGAAATCCCCGGGTGCACCGTCGGGGAAGAGATCCCAAGCGACGGCGAAATGGTCGGGGCGATAGGATTCGAACCTACGACCTCCTGGTCCCAAACCAGGCGCTCTACCAGGCTAAGCTACACCCCGTTACTGCCGAGTGCGCATGGGACGCGGATGGGCGGCCCGTGTCAACACGCGTGGCAGGAGCTGCACGCGCGGCGGCGAATCTGCTGCATAAGCCGTGCTGCAATCGGCCACATAGCTGGGAAGTTAACGCTAAAATCCGGTTAACCGCTTGCTCGGTGCGGAGCGTGCTTCTAGGAACTCTCCTGCTTCAACCCTTCGCCAAGTTTTCCCGCCAACTTGGACGCGTCGAAGAGCACGTCCGTGACGCTCTCCTCAGCGCCCACAATCCAGCTTCAACATGCGCGCTACTCGCCGTCACCGCTACCTTCCTGCGCTGCTCGTTTCGCTTCTCTGCGCCGCTTCGCAGGCTCAGACTGTTTGGAACCACCCGAGCAGCACATCGTGGGCAACAGCCGGCAATTGGTCGAACGGCCTGCCCAACGCCTCACGCCACGCTCAATTTGGTGCGATAACCAATTCGACCAATGTATGGGGCATTTCCGGCACAGCATCCACCGTCCAAGCGATCGAGCTCACTTCCGACCGGACAGCAAACGTCACGATCGGGGCGAGTGGAAATTCGGGTGGGACGCTGGTTGTCACGCTGGGGGGCGCGACCATCAACTCGCTAGCTAACACCATCCTGAGAAACAACAGTAGCTACGCTCTCAACTTTCAGTCGCATAATGGGCAAAACAATCCCAACACGCTCACGTTCTCGTTGAGCAATGCGACTGACAGCGTCATCGCCATCGACGGCAGCGGTGGGATCACCGTCGGGGTGAGTATTACAGGTAGCAATCGTCACATCACACTGGTGGGCGATGGCAGTGGGTCGCTTACGCTGAGTGGTGAAAACACTTTCTCCGGCGGATTCACCATGAGCTCGGGCACGACGCTCCACCTCAATCACGAGTCCGCGCTCGGAACAGGAGCGTTCGTGGTAGCGGGCGGCACGCTCGATAACACGAGCGGGAGTTCCTTAGCCAACGCGAACGATAACGCCCAGACCTGGAGCGGTGACTTCACCTTCACCGGCACCAACAATCTGGACCTCGGCACCGGAGCGGTGACAATCAGCGGTGGAAGCCGCACCGTCACCGTGAACGCCGGCACGCTTACGGTGGCCGGTGCCATTGGCGACGGCGGAAACACCTTCGGCCTGACAAAATCAGGCGCTGGCACGCTCGCGCTCTCCGGCAACAACACCTACGCCGGCGGCACCACGATCAGCGGCGGCACGCTCACCGCGGACCACGACAACGCGCTAGGCACCGGTAGTGTTTCGGTGAATACAGGCGGCACGCTCGCCATCAATAACGTCACCCTCGCGAACTCGATCCACCTGGACGGTGGCTCGCTCCACGGCGTCGGGGCCACGAATCGCGTCAGCGGCACGCTGAGCGGGACCGGATCCCTCACCGGCCCGCTGACTCTCACCGAAAGCGCCATTTTCCAATGGCACCTTGCCAGCGCCAACACCTCGGGTGCGAACTCGCTGTCGGTTGCTTCGGGCGCTCTCACGATTCTCAACGGTGCCAAAATCGAGCTGTCCTTCGCGGGCGGCGTCCAGCCGATCAGCGGCGCTTTCTGGGACTCCACGCAAACCTGGACGGTGATCAGCGCGGGCAGCGGCTCCATCGCCGGCACGTCGCTCGCGGTTTCCCAGGCCAACAACGCGACTTGGAACAATCTCGGCGATTTTCACGTGACGCTCGACGGCGGCTCGCTGCTTCTGATTTGGACGCCCCACACGGCCGCAATCCCGGAGCCCTCCACGTATGCAGCGTGGTTCGGCGCCGCCGCGCTAGTTGGAGCAGGCTGGTATCGCCGGCGTCAACGAAACCGGAAGGACTAGAAGGCGGCGCAGTGGCGGCCTGCCGCTTTATCCGCCGCAGAGTTACGATCGCGATCGGCGCTGCTCGCCGATTTCGCACCGGACGCGATCGCCCGCGCAATACTGCGGTCACGACGTCAACGCATCGGTCGATCTCGCTTCTGCTGCGCAACCCGCAAGCGGTGCCGTGACTCCCGTCGTGCGGCATTTTGTCCCCCTTGGATTCCGTCCGCACTCCCGCGTGAGCACAAAAAAGCGCGCACGAAATCGGCCGCGCTCGGTCCTGATAGATTGCGCCCGAACTCAGTCGTTCAGTCCCGGGAGCGAGATGCCGGGAGCGCCCGCCTCACCTGGGAAGCGCATACGCAGCATCATGACGCGTTGCGTCCAAGGGCTGGTCGGATCGATGGACATGACCAGTTCGGAATATTTTTTCACGTCGTCAGCACGGCTGGCGGCCGCCGCCAGAACCGCGAGTTGATAAGCCGCTTCGGTGCGGACGGACTGGCTCTCCTGCGCGTCCGACGAGAGCGCATTCAGATCCTTCTCGGCGTCTGCGGAACGACCAGCGCCAGCTTTGGCCATGGCCAAGCCGAGCTTCGCGCGACCTTCGAGCGCCACGCCTTTCAGCGCGGGCAAGGCCTTCTCGTAAGCAGTCAGAGCGTCGGTGTAGCGAGCGGCCGCATACGCCTCGTCTGCGATGCGCAACTGAGCGGCTCCGGCGAGCGTGTGGCCCGGGTGTTCGGCGGCGAACCGGCTGAGCTGCTCGGTGTTGCTCGCAGCCGCGTAGTCCTTTTGCACGGAGAGTTCGCGCTGCTCGGCGACATATTCCCAGCCGTAGTAGGCGAGGATGACCACGATCACCGCCACGATCGCTCCCAGCACGGCCTTGGAGTTCTTTTCCCAAAACATCTGCACGCGATCCTCGAAACTGGGCGTGACATTCGTCACTTCGGCAGAGGTGTTGGGCTCGGAGGGCGTAGCGGGGGTGCTCATGCGATCGGGAGAGATTGGAAACGGTGACGAGAACAAAACGGACCGCAGGTGTCCATCCCCGGTTTTGGCGGGCGGTGCGAGGAGCGGCGGGAGGAAAACGCCGGAGTGGAGTCACCCGCCTCGGGCTGAGAACTTGTCCGATTCTGATACCGACGTTCGTTGAGGACGAAGAAGAAGCGCTCCGCACCATGAATACACCCTCCACGCCTGCCCCCGCCCTCCCGCGTGTCGTTTCACGCGAAGAGTGGCTTGCCGCCCGGAAGCAATTGCTCGCCGAAGAAAAAGCTCTCACCCGTATGCGCGATGCCGTGGCCGCAAAGCGGCGAAGACTACCGATGGTGAAGCTGGACAAGGATTATGTCTTCCACGGGCCCGACGGTGAAGTATCGCTCCTCTCCTTGTTCGCCGGCCGCCGGCAACTCTACGTCCATCATTTCATGTGGAGTGAGGAGCGTGGACACTGCCCGGGATGCTCCGCCACCGCGGACATGATCTTCAACAATCCGCATATCCTCGCGAACTTCGCTGCGCACGACCTGAGCTTCGTCTGCATCTCCCGCGCTCCGCTGAGCAAGATCGAGGAGCGACGCTTGGAGCGCGGCTGGACGTTCCCGTGGGTGTCCTCCGAAGGGACCGACTTCAACTACGATTTCCACATCACGCTCGACGAATCCCGTGCGCCGATCGAATACAACTATCGATCGAAAGAGGAGCTGATCGCAGCCGGTTTCAAAGCGGAAGACCTCCGAGGCGACTGGACAGGCGCGAGTGTTTTCCTGCGGGACGGCGACACGGTCTATCACACGTATTCGGTCTACGCTCGCGGCCAGGATCATCTGGGCGTGAATTACAACTATCTCGATCTGACGCCGTATGGCCGGCAGGAAGACTGGGAGGATTCGCCTGCCGGGTGGCCGCAGCGTCCGACCTACGGATGAAAAACCCCCGCGCGCGAAACGCAGCGCTCAGCCACACTCCTGCAGCTGGAGGCCGAGCAGCGCGGAGAGATGGCGGCAAATCTCAGCTGGGGAAACCCGACGCACACCTGAAGGGTATGTGGAGCGGCTGACGGACGGAGCGCGAAGGCAAGGCGGGCGCCCTCTGCGCGCTCTGCTCTCACCAACTGAGAGGTGCCGCCAGATCTCCTCGCCGCGGCCCGATCAACTGCATGAGTCCGGCTTAGTCGAAGACGACCGTCTTGTTGCCGTAGGCCAGCACGCGGGCGTTCAAGTGCCAGCGCACGGCCTGAGCGAGCACGCGCTTCTCCAGATCCCGGCCGATGCGAATGAGATCCTCGACTCCATAGCGGTGCGTCACTCGCGTGACGTCCTGATGGATGATGGGGCCTTCATCGAGATCGCGCGTCGCGTAATGCGCCGTTGCGCCGATGAGCTTCACGCCGCGGGCATGCGCCTGATGATACGGCTTACCCCCAGCAAACGCAGGCAGGAACGAATGGTGGATGTTGATCACCGGCCGCGCGAACTGCGCGAGAAAATCCCCGGAGAGCACCTGCATGTAGCGCGCGAGCACCACGAGGTCCGCCTCGACACCGGAAAGCAGGGAGAGTTGCTCCGCCTCGGCGGCCGCCTTCGTGTCCGGCGTGACCGGGATGTGATGATAATCCAAGCCGTAGCCGCGCGCAGCCTCACGCAAGTCGGGATGGTTCGACACGACGCCGACCAGATCGCCGGCAAACTCCCCCGCACGCCACCGCAGCACGAGATCGTGAAAACAATGGCTCTCTTTCGAAACGAAAACGACGACGCGCGGGCGATTGGCGGTCGAGACGACGCGAACCGTCATGCCCAGCGACGCTGCAAACGCACGAAACTCCGCCATGGCCTGCAGCTCGGTGGCCTCGATGTCGTCGGGATTGGCCGCCGATGCGCTGGCGTAGGACGGCACCCATTCGACGCGCTGGAAAAAGATGCCCGCCTCCATATCGCGATGCTGATCGGCATGGAGGATGTTGCCGCCGCGTTCGAAGATCCATCCCGCCACGCGCGCCACCAGACCCGGTTGATCCGGACCGTGCAGGAGGGCGATGAGGCGGGTGGCTGACATCGGATTTAGGAAATCGTGCTCGTGATCGTGATCTTACTCGTGCTCGAGGCCGGTGATTTCTCAGGGACCAAGAGCATGAATCAGAGGGCGGCTCACACCAGCGTCACATTGCCGCGATACTGCTGGATGGGTTTCACGCCGACGGGCTTCGTCTTCAACGCACGGATGCCCTCCACCGCTGCCTGTGCTCCCGTGATCGTGGTCATGATGCACACGCTGTGGGCGTAGGACGCGGCGCGAATCGCGTTTTCGTCGCGACGCGGAATCATGCCCGCGGGCGTGTTGATCACCATCTGGATCTGGCCGTTCTTGATCATGTCGACCGCGGTCGGGCGGCCTTCGTTGATCTTGGAGAGGCGCTTCACGTTGACGCCGTTGTCAGCGAGAATCTGCGCGGTGCCGCTCGTCGAGTAGATCGCGAAGCCGAGCGCCTCGAGCTGGCGCGCGATGTTCACCGCGCGGGCCTTGTCGCCATCCTTCACCGAGAAGAACACGTTGCCCTTGGTCGGGAGTCCGGGCTTCGCGGCGGCCTGCGCCTTAGCGAACGCGACTCCGAGATCGGCATCGAGACCCATCACTTCGCCCGTGGAGCGCATTTCCGGGCCGAGCACGATCGCGGCGCCGGGGAAGCGCACGAACGGGAACACCGCCTCCTTCACGCACCAGTGCTTCGGCGTCTGTTCGCGGGTGAAACCGAGGTCCTTCAGCTTGGCGCCGGTCATCACCTTCGCCGCCAGTTTCGCGAGCGGCACGCCGATCGCCTTGGCTACAAACGGCACCGTGCGCGAGGCCCGTGGGTTCACTTCGAGCACGTAGAGTTCGCCGTCCTTCACCGCGAACTGGACATTCATGAGTCCGATGACGTTGAGCTCCTTCGCGAGCGCGTAGGTGGCCTTGCGCACGGTCTCGAGCATCGATTTCGGCAAGGTGTGCGGGGGCATCACCATCGCGGCGTCGCCTGAGTGCACGCCGGCGAACTCGATATGCTCGAGCATGCCGCCGATGACCGACGTATCGCCATCGCTGATACAATCCACGTCGAGCTCGATCGCGTCCTCGAGGAACTTGTCGATGAGCACCGGCTTGTCGGGCATGACATCAAACGCCTGGCGCACGACGCCTTTGAACTCCTCCTCGTTGTAAACGATGAACATGCCGCGACCGCCGAGCACGAACGACGGGCGGAGCAGCACCGGGAAGCCGACTTCCTTGGCGAACATCAGCGCGTCGGCCTCGTTCATCGCCGTGCGATTGGCGGGCGACTTTAGCTTCAGCTTGTCGAGAATCGCGGAGAACAGTTTCCGGTCCTCGGCGGTGTCGATGCTCTCGGGCGAGGTGCCGATGATGTTGACGCCGTTTTTCTTCAGCGCGGTCGCCAGATTGAGCGGCGTCTGGCCACCGAACTGCACGATGGCGCCCGAGCAGCCATCCAGTTGATAGATTTCCAGCACGTCCACGAGCGTGAGCGGCTCGAAGTAGAGGCGGTCCGAGGTGTCGTAGTCGGTCGAGACAGTTTCCGGGTTGGAGTTGACCATCACGGTCTCGTAGCCGGCCTCACGCAGCGCGAAACTCGCGTGCACGCAGCAGTAGTCGAACTCGATGCCCTGGCCGATGCGGTTGGGGCCGCCGCCGAGGATCATGATCTTCTTCTTGCCCGTCGGGGGCATCACTTCGTTTTCGTCGCCGTAGCTCGAGTAGTAGTAAGGCGTGAACGCCTCAAACTCCGCTGCGCAGGTATCCACGAGGCGATACGTGGTCTGAATGCCGCGTTGTTTGCGCTCGGCGCGGACTGTCGCGAGATCGGTTTTCCAGATGTGCGCGAGTTGCACGTCGGAAAAACCAAACTGCTTCGCGCGGCGAAACGTCGTCGCATCGACGGAGGCGAGTGTCTCCTTCGCGAGCGCCTGCTCCATTTCGTGAATCTCGCGGAGCTGGTGCAGGAACCACGGATCGATCTTCGTGAGCTCGAAAATGCGCTCGACGGTGTAGCCCGCGCGGAAGGCGTGGCGGAGATAGAAAATGCGCTCCGAGTTGGGCGTGCCCAGCTTGGCGTTGATGATCTTCTCCTCGATCGGTTCGTCGCCGCCGAACTTGCCGCCGCCGCCAAAGCCGCGCGCGCCGATTTCGAGCGAACGCAGGCACTTCTGCATCGATTCCTTGAACGTGCGGCCAATGGCCATCGCCTCGCCCACGGACTTCATCGCGGACGTAAGCGTCGGATCGGCATCGGGGAATTTCTCGAACGTGAAGCGCGGGATCTTCGTCACCACATAGTCGATCGTGGGCTCGAAGCTTGCCGGCGTGAGGCGCGTGATGTCGTTGCGCAGCTCGTCGAGCGTGTAGCCGACGGCCAGCTTGGCCGCGATCTTGGCGATGGGGAAACCAGTGGCCTTCGACGCGAGCGCAGAGGAACGCGACACGCGGGGATTCATCTCGATCACGACCATGCGGCCGGTCACGGGGTCCACGGAGAACTGGATGTTGGACCCGCCGGTCTCGACGCCGATCTCGCGGATCACCGCAAACGACGCGTCGCGCATGATCTGGTATTCCTTGTCCGTGAGCGTCATCGCCGGAGCCACCGTGATCGAGTCGCCGGTATGCACGCCCATGGGGTCGAAATTCTCGATGGAGCAGATGACCACGCACTGGTCCTTGTGGTCGCGCATGACCTCCATCTCGTATTCCTTCCAGCCGAGCAGACACTCTTCGACGAGCACCTCGTGGACGGGCGAAAGATCGAGACCGTTGGCGCAGATGCGCTCGAACTCCTCCTTGTTGTAAGCGATGCCGCCGCCGCTGCCGCCGAGCGTGAAGGAAGGGCGGATAATGAGCGGAAACATCGCCAGCTCCTCGGCCGCCGCGCGGGCCTCCTCCATCGACTTCACCGTGCGCGAGCGCGCCACATCGAGGCCGATCTTGAGCATGCACTGCTTGAAGATCTCGCGGTCCTCGCCCTTGGTGATTGCCTCGGGCTTGGCGCCGATCATCTCCACGCCGTATTTGGCCAGGATGCCGTGCTTGTTCAGCTCCATCGAGAGGTTCAGCGCGGTCTGTCCGCCCAGCGTGGGCAACAGCGCGGAGGGCCGCTCCGTCGCGATGATCTTTTCGAGCATCTCCACATTGAGCGGCTCGATGTAGGTGACGTCCGCGAACTCCGGATCGGTCATGATCGTGGCCGGGTTGGAGTTCACGAGGATGACGCGGTAGCCCTCCTCCTTCAGCGCCTTGCACGCTTGGGTGCCGGAGTAGTCGAACTCACAGGCCTGGCCGATCACGATGGGACCGGCGCCGATGATGAGGATGGACTTCAAGTCGGAGCGTTTAGGCATGGGCGTGGATTTCGCCGAGGGTTGCGACCGCCGAAACCCGCGGCAAGCGGGAAAGCGGCACGCCTCCGAAAATGGGGGCGCACCCGGCGAAACTCGAAGCCACGCCGCCGGCAACGGCTCCCGAATCGGGCCGCATCGAGGCGCCACGCGGTGCGCACTCAGTCGCGACTCGGCACGCACTCAGGCGCGACTCGGCACCGACGGTTGAAACGCGTTGGCACAAGGGAGCACAACGCGCCCCTCGACCCGCTTCGCGCAACGCACGCCGAGAAATTCCGACGGCAACTCAGAGCGCGACGCCGAGAACTTTCTCAGCGGCGGCTTTGTCACCCCGGCAGGCGTGAAGCACCATCTCGCGATATTGCTTCTCCTGTTGCGCGAGATACTCGGCGAGCGTGGGCCAGCTCTGCAGTTCGCGCAGACGCAGGGGCAACTGTTCGGAAGTAACGATGCGCGTCTCGGTGGTCGCCGCGATGCGCGAGACGACTTGATTGAGTTCGGCGAGATTCCCCGGCCATCGATACGCCGCGAGAATGGCGAGGGTATCGTCAGTGAACTCGATCAGGCTCGCGTCGAAATTGGGATTCGTGGCCTGCGAGACGTAGTATTTAACCAGCAGCGGCAGGTCTTCGATGCGTTCGCGAAGCGACGGCATCTGCACGGGCAGCGAGGCGACGCGGTAGAAAAGTTCGTCGTGAAACTTGCCTTCGTCGGTGAGCAGCTCGAGGTCCGCAGTGGTCGCGCAGACCAGCCGGAAACCGTGGGCGGTGTTGCGCAGCACGCTGACGAGCTCCTTTTGCACGGCGAGCGAGAGGTGCTCCGGATGCTGGAGGAAGAGGGTCCCGCCCTTCGCCTGGCGAACCCAGGCGCCGCCTTCGCCATTCTGGCCGAGCAAACCGTCGCGGATGCTTGCTTCGGAGGAGAGGGAGCAATCGATGCGGACGAATTGATTTTCCGTGGCGCCAAGCGCCTCGTGGAGCAGCTCGGCGACGACGAGTTTGCCGGTGCCGCTCTCGCCCATCAGGAGGACGGGGGTGCGCGCAGCGGCGAGCTTGCGAATCTGCTGGATGAGGCGGCGCACGGTGGCGCTCTGTCCGACGATGCGGGCCTCGATGTCGCCTTGTTTGACCGTGGAGCCGGAGCCGTTGGCGGCTTGTTCGCTCTGGAAATCCTTGAACTCGATCCCGCGCCGCAGCGTCGCGATCAGCTCGTCGACGCGAAACGGTTTTTGCAGGTAATCGAATGCGCCAAACTTCAACGCCTGCACCGCACTCTCGGTCGAAGCGTAGGCTGTCATGATCACCACGATCGCGTTGGGGTCGTAGGTCTTGAGCTGCTTGAGCAGCGTGATGCCGTCCATCGGCTTCATGTCGATGTCGGCCAGCACGAGGTCGAACTTCTCCGCCTTGTAGCGGGCGAGCGCCTTCTCACCGTCGGTGGCGAAGGCGGTCTGGAAGCCGGTGGGCTGGATGACGGCGCCGAGCATCTCGTGGATCGAGAGCTGGTCGTCGACGATGAGGACAGAGGGCATGGGAGGGTATATTCGTCCGACGGACGGGCGGGAAGTCAACCGAGCGCGCGAGGCGCCGGTTTATTGCAGACCACCGGCCACGGCTCCGAGTTGGAAGATCGGGAGGAACATCGCCATCACGATGCCGCCGACCACGACGCCAAGGAAGACGATAAGCATCGGCTCGATGAGCGACGTCAGCGCGGCCACGGTCGCCTCGCACTCCACGTCGTAGAAATCCGAGATCTTGGTCATCATGCCGTCCACGTTACCGGTGGATTCACCAGCCTTGACCATGTGCTTCATCATGGGCGGGAAGAACTCGTTCGCCGCGAGCACTTCGGAGACCTGGCCGCCCTGACTGACGTGGCGGGCGATCTCGGTGCACGCCTCCTCGATCTGGACACGACCGCTGGCGGCCGAGACGATCTCCAGCGTGCGAAGGATCGGCACACCGGAGCGGATGAGGGTGGCGTAGGTGCGGCAGAAGCGGGACAGCGCGATCTTATGGATCAGGTTGCCGAAAATGGGAGCCTTGATGAGGAACCGATCTTTCTGGCGGCGACCGGCCGGAGTGGCCGTGTATTTGCCCAGAACCCACCAACCAGCCCAGCAGCCGATGAGGATCGCCCACCACCAGGCTTTCAGGAAATCGGACAGGTCGATGAGGAACTGCGTGGGCGCCGGCAGAGTGGCGCCGAAATCGGCGAACATCGCGGCAAACACCGGGATGACGAAAATCAGAAGGACGTTGACCAGCGCGATCGCGAGGCCGATGACCGCGATCGGGTAGGTCATCGCGGATTTCACCTTTTTGGTGAGTTTCACGGTCGACTCGAAGTAGCTGGCGACCTTGCCGAGAATCTCAGCGAGACCACCGCTGGCCTCGCCCGCCTCCACCATGGAGATGAAGAGCGAGTTGAAGGCGTTGGGGAATTTCTTCACCGCCGCGGAGAACGAATTGCCCGACGAGATATCCGTCCGCACGTCGCGGATAATGATGCGAAAACATGGATCCTCTGTCTGGTCCTGCAGCGCTTCGAGGCACTGCACGAGCGGCAGGCCCGCAGTGAGCAGGGACGCGAGCTGCTGCGTGAAGATCGCGAGCTCGCCGAGCGGCAGCTTGTATTTCTGAGCCTTGCGCTCGAGGGCCTTCTGCTTCGCGAGTTCCTGGGCCGCCTTGACATTCGGCCCGGTTTTCTTGCCCCCGGCAGGACGAGACATCACGCCCGCGGAAGAGGGAGCCGAGGAAAGTTGAGCCATGCTGCCGAGGAAAGAGCCCGCCTCGCCGCTCGCAATCCCTTTCCGAGGCGCAGGTAGTAAAAATCCCGCTAGTGTAATCAGGGTTTTGACGGGTCTTTTTCGAAGGTCGACGAACACGCGCGGGACCAACGTGAGCTTGACCACCCCGACGCTGCACGGCGAAGCTCAACTCCACGCACCGCGCGGGTGTAGTTTAGTGGCAAAACTCCTCTCTTCCAAAGAGGTATCGTCGGTTCGATTCCGTCCACCCGCTCCAGCGCTCACGCGCCCGCCTTTTCAGGCCGAACTGCGTGTCGATTTCCTCCCCCGCTCGCCACCTGCCGCCGCATGCCCGCACCCTTTCAAACTGTCGCGTCCGCTGGCAGCACCGTCACCGACGAAGCAGTGCGCGAACTGATCGCCCAAGCCTGCCCGCGGGAGGCGCTCCGCGGCAAACGGGTGCTGCTCATCATTCCGGATGGCACGCGCACCGCGCCGGTCGGGCTGATGTTCAAATCGCTGCATGCGCACCTCTCGGCGGCAGTGCGGAAGTTCGACGTGATGATCGCACTCGGCACCCACCCGCCGATGAGCGACGAGGCGATCAACGCGCGGGTCGAGATCACGCCCGAGGAACGCACGGCGGTGTATTCAAACGTTGAATTCATCAACCACGAGTGGGACAACCCCGCCGCGCTGCGCGACCTCGGCTCGATCCCGGCGGGCGAGATCCACGAGCTTTCCGGCGGGCGCTTCGCGATGGATGTGCCGGTGCACATCAACCAGCGGCTTTTCGACTACGACCAGCTCATCATCTGCGGGCCGGTGTTTCCGCACGAGGTCGTTGGTTTCTCGGGCGGCAACAAATACCTTTTCCCCGGCGTCGCCGGCCCGGGCATCCTGAATTTTTTCCACTGGCTCGGCGCGGTCGTCACCAACCCGATGATTATCGGCAACAAGTGGACACCCGTGCGCAAGGTCGTCGACCGCGCCGGCGCGATGGTCCCGATCCCGAAACTCTGCCTTTGCATGGTCGTGCGCGGGCACGGCGAGCTCGCGGGCCTTTTTGCCGGCACACCCGAACAGGCGTGGGACGCCGCCAGCGAACTCTCGCGCGAGCTTCACATCACCTACAAGGACCGGCCGTTTCACACGGTGCTGTCGTGCGCGCCGAAGATGTATGACGAACTCTGGGTCGGCGGTAAGTGCATGTATAAACTCGAGCCCATCGTGGCCGACGGCGGCGAGCTCATCATCTACGCGCCGCACATCCATGAAGTCTCCATCGTGCACGGCCGCACCATCGAGCGCATCGGCTACCACTGCGTGGACTATTTCCTGAAGCAGTGGGACAAGTTCCAGCACGAGCCGTGGGGCACCCTCGCCCACTCGACGCATGTGCACGGTATCGGAACTTTCGATACAGCCACGGGCCTCGAAACTCCCCGCGTGCGCGTGACCCTCGCCACCGGTATCCCGCGCGAGGTTTGCGAGCGCATCAACCTCGGCTACCGCGACTGGCGCACCATTCACCCGGAAGCCTTCGCAAATCGCGAACACGAAGGCGTGTTTCTCGAGCCCAAAGCTGGCGAGCGCCTCTACCACCTGCGAAAAAAGCCGAAGTGGGCTGGGGGCGAAGCCTAAACCCGCCGATCGCAACGCACGGTGAACCTGATCCTCTTCGAAAGAGCGGAAATCGACCGACCGCTTCGGCGCGAAGATTCGCGCGCCCGTCACATCCTCGACGTGCTGCGCCGCGCGCCCGGTGAAAGTTTCGATGTCGGCCTGATCGACGGTCCGCGCGGCAAAGCCGAAGTTGTCTCCCTCGACGAACACGCGCTGACCCTGCGCTTCACCTGGCACGACTCGGTTCCGACACCGGAACGAATCACGCTCATCGTCGGGCTGCCTCGTCCGCAGACCGCGCGCGACATTCTGCGCGATGCGAGCACGCTCGGCGTGGCTGCGATGCACTTCGTCCGCACCGATCGTGGCGAACCGGGCTACGCGCAGAGCACGCTGTGGAGCAGTGGCGAGTGGGCGCGCCACGTTCGCGCCGGGCTCGAGCAGGCGTTCGCTACGAACCTGCCCGCCGTGACGCACGGACGCACGCTCGCCGAAACCATCGCCGCTCTGCCAGCCCACGGCACCCGCCTCGCCCTCGACAATTACGAATCCCCCGAACCGCTCTCCCAATGTCGTATATTATATGACGATGTGTTCCTGGCGATCGGGGCCGAGCGGGGGTGGTCGGCGGCGGAGCGCGAGTTGTTGCGGGCGGGCGGCTTTCGATTCGTGCACCTCGGTTCACGCGTCCTGCGGACCGAAACGGCCTGCGTCGCTGCGCTTACCCTGGTTCGCGCGAAGCTCGCGTTGACTTAGGCGGTCAGGGAAAAAGGCGAAGGGCGTCGACCGACGGCAGCGGGGTGGGAGCCCTCTCCACGCGTCCTATGCCGGATTCTGGGTGCGTCTGAAAAACGCCACCGTCGGCTGGCGGGCGCCTTTGCCGAGGCGCTTCACACAGGTCCAACCTTCCGGCGCGAGATCGATCTCGCCCGGCATTTCAAACACGACGAGCAGGTCAGGCTGCGTCGCGGCGAGTTCGGCCAGTTTCGCGAAAAGCACCGGAGCGATCTCAGCGATGATCTCGTAAGGCGGATCGATGAACACCAGATCGGGCCCGCCGCTCGGACCGATCGGCACGGACATCGCATCCATCTGGATCACATCGATGCCGGCGGTCGCACGTCCGACACTCTTGCAGACGGCCGTGATATTTTGCCGCACGCATGCGGCGGCTTTGGCGTTTTTCTCCACGAACGTTCCGCCGGCGGCACCGCGACTCAGCGCCTCCAAGCCGTAGGCTCCGCTGCCGGCGAAAAGGTCAAGAAACACCGCACCCGCCACCCGCGCACCCAAGCTCGAGAACACCGCCTGACGCATGCCATCGGTCGCAGGCCGCACCGCGTCTCCCTTCGGCACCATAAGTGTGATGCCGCGCGCTGCTCCGCCACTTATGCGCATCGGACTGCCTTTCGCTGAGAAGATTGCGGAAAACTGCGTCGTGAATTCATAAACGCGGACTTCGATGTCACTGCCGCCGTCTGATCACTTCAACGGGAAAACCTTCTTCAACCGCGACCACGTGAATCGTTCGCTCGCGGAGATCTGGCGCTGGAAGCGGACGAGCCGTCCGCTGCCTTGGCCCAAGCACGTTGCGCTCACGCCCCACCCCGCGCCACCGGCGCCACGAGACGACGAAATCGTGATCACATGGATCGGTCACGCGACCTTCCTGCTGCAAACCACCCGTGGCAACTTCCTGACGGATCCGCAGTTCTCGGCGCGTTGCGGGCCCTTTGGTCTGCTCGGGCCCAAGCGTGTGCAACCTCCCGCCCTCGCGCTCGGCGCGTTGCCCCGCATCGACGCCATCCTCCTCAGTCACGATCACTACGATCATTGCGATCTGGCTTCTCTGCGCGCCCTCGGCCGACGTGATCAGCCGCAGGTCATCACCGGACTCGGCATGCGGCCGCTCGTGGCTCGCGCTGGGCTCACGACCGTGCACGAGCTCGATTGGTGGCAGGCGTATCGATTTTCTGGAGACACAACCGTGACATTCACGCCCGCGAGGCATTGGAGCAA
The DNA here is from genome assembly GCA_023410155.1 of Verrucomicrobiota bacterium. Classification (GTDB taxonomy): domain Bacteria; phylum Verrucomicrobiota; class Verrucomicrobiia; order Opitutales; family Opitutaceae; genus Opitutus. The sequence goes on from JAEYQF010000248.1 coordinate 20,221, forward strand.
CCGGCTATCCGCTCCGCGCAACAGCCGGCTGTGGGGTGGATTCTGTCTTCGGGTCGGCCGCACGCAGGGGTGGTTCGCCGGCGACACGGGATACGATGCGGACTTGTTTCACCAGATTCGCCAGAGACTGGGCGCGCCGGACGTGGCCATGATCCCGATCGGCGCCTACGAGCCGCGCTGGTTCATGGCCGCCCAACATTGCAATCCCGAAGAAGCCGTGCGCATCCACCGCGAGGTCGGCGCGAAGCTCAGCCTCGCGATGCACTGGGGGACGTGGCAACTCACCGACGAAGCGCGCGACGACCCGCCGCTCGCTCTCAACGTCGCCCGTCAGTCGCAGGGCATTCCCGGAGACGAATTTCGCGCGGTCGATGCCGGAGCGAGCGTCGTAGTCAGCACCCCTTGGATTCACTCGCCCGGCTAATCTCGCGGTTACCCGGAACATCGGAGCCCTATTGAGTCCAAACCCTGTTCTCACGGTATCTTGCCAAAGCCGGGGCGTCCGTTAGCCTCCTAACTAATTTTGCATGCTGCAATCTGTTGGACAGTCCGTGCTGACGACCATCGGTGAACTCGGGGACCTCACCCGCTTCACGTCGAAGTCCTTTGTGGCCATCCCGGCTACGCGGCGGCTCGGCCGGCGGATCGTGCGCGCGATCTTCGAGCAAGGGGTTCGTTGCGTGCCTGTCATCCTCATTGTCGGGCTCTTCACAGGATTGGTTCTAGGCCTGCAGGGCTACTACGTGCTCGCGCGCTTCGGCTCCGAGAGCCTGCTCGGCACGTTGGTCTCTCTCACCCTCACCCGCGAACTCGCGCCCGTGCTCGCCGCGTTGATGATCGTGGGCCAGGCCGGCTCCGCGCTCGCCGCGGAACTCGGCATCCAGCGCAACAGCGAGCAAATCGACGCGCTCGAGACGATGGGCGTCGATCCGCACGGCTACTTGATCGCACCGCGGCTGCTTTCGGCGCTGCTCGTGTATCCGGTGCTCACGGCGTTCTTCACATTGATTGGCCTCGTAGGCGGATGGCTGTCGGGGTCGTTGCTGCTCGCGCTCGACGGCAACGTTTACTGGTCGGCCGTTTTCCGCGCGGTCGATCCCGTCGACGTGCGTGAATGCCTTGTGAAGGCTCTCGTCTTCGGCGTGCTCACGACTGCGATCTGCGCGCACAACGGCTACAACGCCAATCGCCGCTCCGGCGCCACCGGCGCCCGCGCCGTCAGCGCCTCCACCACGCGCGCGGTTGTTTATTCGAGCATCGTGGTGCTCGCGGCTGACTACGTCATCACGTCGCTTCTCGTATGAGCATCGCGACAGATCCCGTTCTCGACGTGCGCGGTGTCCGAAAGGTTTTCGGCGACCAGATCGTTCTCGACCACATCGATCTGCAGGTCCGCCGCGGCACGATCGTCACGATTCTTGGCAAGAGCGGCACCGGAAAGTCCGTGCTGCTCAAATGCCTCGCCGGCATCCTTCGCCCCGACGCAGGCGAGATCCGATTCGACGACCACGTGCTCGATTCAGCCAACGCCGCTGCGCGCGCGGAGTTCCGTCGCCGGTGCAGTTATCTCTTTCAGAGCAACGCTCTCTTCGATTCGCTCACCGCGCTGGAGAACGTCGCCCTGCCGCTCGAGCAAACGACCAAGCTCTCCGATCGCGAAGTCCGCGACCGGGCCCGCGCCGCCCTCGCGCGGCTCGAACTGGAGAAGTTCGCTGATCGCTATCCCGGTCAGATGTCAGGCGGCATGCAGAAACGCCTCGCGCTCGCGCGCGCCATTGTCACGCATCCCGAGCTCGTGCTCTTCGATGAGCCGACTGCCGGCCTCGACCCCATCCGGCGAAACTCCGTCTTCGAGATGATCGTGCGCTATCAGCGCGAGTTCGATTTCACCGCGCTGGTCGTCACGCACGACGTGCCGGAGGCGCTGGCCGCCAGCGACCAAGTCGCGCTGCTCGAGGGCGGCCGCATGCGCTTCGTGGGCGCACCGACGGAGTTCAGCCGCTCCGCCGATCCCTTCGTCACCACTTTCCGCGACAGCGCCGCGGCTCTCACTGCCTCCATCGCCGCCCTGCGCTCGGGCGCGCCCGCCTCTTCTGCCGCCTCCCTCGCATGAAAACGTCCAAGCTCGAGCTCGCCGTCGGCACCTTCGTTTTAGTCGGCCTCGCCGCCATCGTATATCTCGCGCTGAAGATCGGCGCCGGTGCACTCATCGGCAGCGACACTTACGTCGTGAAAGCACGATTCTCCAACATCGGCGGCCTCAACAACGGCAGCAGCGTCGTCATCTCCGGCGTCACCGTTGGCCGCATCGAATCCATTTCCCTCGATCAGAACTTCGCCGCGATCGTCGAGCTCCGTCTGCGCAACAGCGTGCAGCTCCCGAGCGACACCATCGCTTCGATTCGCACCAGCGGACTCATCGGCGACAAGTTTCTCGCGCTGTCTCCCGGCGGAGACGACGAGATCATTCCCCCCGGCGGCCTCATCACCGAAACCGAGTCTGCCGTCGACCTCGAGTCGCTGATCAGCCGCTTTGCTTTCGGAAATGTGAAGGACCAGGAGCCCGCCCCGGCACCCGTCAAGTAGCCCCACGCCGCTCTCGCACACACACCATGCAAACGTTCCGCCTGCTCGCGCCACCCGCCGCGATCGCCGCCGCCCTCCTGACCGGGGCGACCGCCTTCGCCGCTCCCGCCACGGACCCGCAGAGTTTTCTGCGCGGCGCCGTCGACGAGGTTCTCGCTGTCGCTTACGCCACCGATACCGGTGGCCGACCGCTGTCGGAGCGGGTGCGCCCGCTCCTCGAACGCCACTTCACCGCGGAGGGCATCACGCGCCGCGCCGTCGGCCCCGGTTGGCGGCAGTTCACGCCCGACCAACAAAAACGCACGATCGACCTTTTCTTCGATCTCGTGCTCCGCACCTACGCGGACCGCTTCACCCCTACGGAGAAACCGAAGATCTCATTCGGCGCCACCGCCGAGATCGCCGCCACCCGCCGTGAAGTCCAGAGCTCGATCACGTATCAAGGTTCCACCTACAGCGTGGCGTATCGCGTCGAACAGGCCGGCGACAGCTGGAAAATCTACGACATCGTCATCGAGGGCGTGAGCATGGTGGCCAACTATCGTGCCCAGCTCGATGCCCTCTTCCAAAAAGGCGGCGCCGCCCAAGTCATCCGCACCCTCGAGGCCAAGATCGCCGAACTCGATCGCGCCAAATCCGCGTAAGATGAAAACTCACCTCACGCGAATCATCGCGAGCTCCGCCCTCGCCCTGCTGGTCGTCGCCTCCACGCCATCCTCCCGCGCCGCTGACGGCATCGGAGGCTGGTTCGGCGAGCTCATGCGGCAGCTCACCGAACCCTTCAAAAAGAAGAAGGACACCCCTCCCGCCGAAGGCACGCCCTCCGCGCCTGCGCCCGCGGTCGACGCCGACGCCGAAGAAGACGAATACGCAATCCAGCGCGTGCCGGTTCACGACCCGTTTGAGGGATTCAACCGCGCGATGTTCAAGTTCAACGACGGCGCCTACACCTACGTCGTCCGCCCTGTGAGCCGCGGCTACGAGAAAGCCGTTCCCCGCCCCGTCCGCTCCGGGCTGTCCAACTTCTTCGACAACATCCGCTATCCGGTTCGTTTCACCGGCTCGGTGCTCCAGTTCAAGTTTACCCGGGCCGCCAAGGAAACGGGCAAGTTTCTCGTCAACACCACCGCCGGCCTCGGCGGCTTCGTCCGCGTGCACAACGAGATCCCTGCCCTCGCCGATGTCCCCTCGGAAGACGTCGGCCAGGCTTTCGGGAAATGGGGCATCAAACCCGGACCCTATCTCGTCGTTCCGCTCTTCGGTCCGACCAGCACCCGCGACCTTTTCGGCCGCACGGGCGATTATTTCCTCACGCCCACGACTTGGCACATGATGGACTCGGTCGAGTGGGAAGCGCGCGCAGGCATCAGTGCCATCGACGGCCTCAGCGACTTTCCCGACCTCCTTCGCAACTACGACGACTTCAAAGCCAGCGCGCTCGATCCCTACATCGCCGTGCGCGACGGCTATCTCAACTACCGCGAAGCGCAGGTGCAGAAATAAGCTCCGCTCCAGAAGCTGGATGTCGGGCGGGATCAGGAGACCCCTACAACGACACTGCACCGAGTCGGGGCCGAGTGCGGCACGAGTCGCACCAACGTGCGCACCGGGCCGTCGCTCGGTGCGGACCGAGTCGCGACAAGGTGCGGCATGAGTCGCGCCTGTGGGCGGATCGATTCGGGACCGAGTGCACACCGACTCGTGCCCCATGACGCAACGAGCCGTGCCTTGAAACGGCACGGCTCGTGAGAAAGAGCGATTCTGATCGCGCTAAGGTTCGATCAGAGCTTCGGGCCGCCTTGCGCGAGGTTGCGCGCGCGGAGGCGGAGGCCGTTCAAGCGGATGAAGCCGGTCGCGTCGGACTGGTTATACCAGCTCTTCACGCCTTCCATCGAAGCGATCTTCTCATCGTAGAGGGAATACTTCGATTTGCGGCCGCAGGTGATGATGTTGCCCTTGTAGAGCTTCAGGCGGACGGTGCCGGTGACGAACTTCTGGCTCTCGTCGACCATCGCCTGCAGCATCTCGCGCTCGGGCGCGAACCAGAAGCCGTTGTAAACGAGCTCCGCGTATTTCGGGATGAAGCTGTCGCGCAGGTGCAGCACTTCGCGGTCGAGCGTGAGCGACTCCACCTGGCGGTGCGCCTGCATCAGGATCGTGCCACCGGGAGTTTCGTAAACGCCGCGGCTCTTCATGCCGACGAAGCGGTTCTCGACGAGGTCGACGCGGCCGATGCCGTGTTTGCCGCCGAGTTTGTTGAGCGTCTTGAGCACGTTGCCGGGCGTCATCTTCTTGCCGTTCACGGCGACGGCGTTGCCCTTCACGAAGTCGATCTCGACGTATTCGGGCTTGTTGGGCGCGTCTTCGGGCGAGACGGAGAGTTTGAACATGCCCTTGTTCTCCTTCGTCGTCGGATCGAACCACGGATCCTCGAGGATGCCGGCCTCGTAGGAGATGTGGAGGAGGTTGCGATCCATCGAATATGGCTTCTTCAGCGAGGCTTCGACGGGGATGTTGTGCTCCTGGCAATACGCGATCATCTCGGCGCGGCCGGGGAATTTCTCACGGTAAACCTCCATCTTCCACGGGGCGATGATGGTGAGGTGCGGGGCGAGCGCCATGTAGGTGAGCTCGAAGCGGCACTGGTCGTTGCCCTTGCCGGTGGCGCCGTGAGCGACCGTATCCGCTTTCTCCTTACGCGCGATGTCGACCTGCGCCTTGGCGATGAGCGGGCGCGCGATCGAGGTCCCGAGGTAATACTGGCCTTCGTAGATCGCGTTGGCGCGGATCATCGGGTAGATGAAGTCGCTCGCGAATTCCTCGACGAGATCGAGGGTGTAGTGCTTGGAGGCGCCGGTCTTCTTGGCCTTTTTGTCGAGGCCTTTCAGTTCCTCCTCTTGGCCGACGTCGGCCGCAAAGGTGATGATCTCCGCGTCGTAGGTCTCCTTGAGCCACTTGACGATGACGGACGTGTCGAGTCCGCCCGAGTATGCGAGGACGATTTTCATGGATGAGTGATTGGAAAGTGAACCGCGAATGGACGCGAATTAACGCGAATGATCAGAGAGCACGATGCGCTCCCACTGGAGTTTGGCACGCTTGAAGTTGAGGATGACACCGACGCGAAGTCCGGCGATACGCAGGTAGTTCATCATCTGCCCGCGCTCGTGGTCGGTGATGCGATCGATGACCTTCGTCCACGACCACCGCGGAAAACGCGATCAGATCCGGCACGCATTCGGCGACTTGGATCGACTTGTAGAGCACCGGGAACCGGCGCTGCTGCTCGAAGGGAATACCCGCCAAACCAAGTTCAACCACCAGAGCGTTTTCGTAAGGCTTCTCGTGCAGTCCGTGCCCGAGCTCGTTCAGCACCGAGAACGCCGCACCAACGATTTGGAAGACCTCATCCTTCAGGATCAGATCATTCGCGTCCATTAGCGTTTATTCGCGGTTGGGAAAACTAGGCCTTCGAACTTCCGGCGACGAGCGAGGCCATGATCGCCTTCTGCATGTGGAGGCGGTTTTCCGCTTCGTCGAAAATGATGCTGCGTGGGTTGTCGAGGACGGCCTGCTCGACTTCTTCGCCCGGGTGCGCGGGCAGGCAGTGCATGAAGAACGCGTCCTTCTTTGCCGCCGCGAAGAGTTTCGCGGTGACGGCGTAGGGCGACATCACGCGGATGCGCTCCTTCGTCTCCTCCTCCTTGCCCATGCTCACCCACACGTCGGTGTAAACGACATCGGCGTCCTTCACCGCCTCGAACGGATCGGTCGTGAACTGATAGCCGCCCGCGTAGCCTTCCTTCGCGAGAAACGCATCGAACTCGGCCGACGGGGCGAACTCCTTCGGGCCGGAGAGCGCGATCTTCATGCCAAAGAGATTCGCGCCGAGCACCCAGGAATAGGCCATGTTGCAGGCCGTATCGCCGAGGAACGCGATCTTGCGGCCCTTCAGCGATCCAACGAGGTCGCCGCCCTGACCGGCCCAACGCTCCGCAAGCGTGAGCGCGTCGGCGTAAATCTGGCAGGGGTGGAGGAAATCCGTGAGCGCATTGATCACCGGGATCGAGCCGGCGGTGCTCAGCCGCTCCACGTCGCTGTGATCGAAGGTGCGCACGATCAGGCCGTGCACGAAACGCGAGAGAACCTTGGCCGTGTCCTCGATCGACTCGCCGCGGCCGAGCTGGATGTCGTTGCGATTCAGAAAAAGCGGATTGCCGCCGAGCTCGTGGATGCCGACTTCGAACGAGACGCGCGTGCGCGTGCTGGACTTCGAGAAAAGCAGCGCCCACGTCTGGCCGGCGAGCGGCGTCGGTGAGTGGCGGCCACGACCTTGCTTCAGGCTTTGCGCGAGCGCAAAAAGGCCGGGCAATTCGTGGGCCTTGAAGTCGGTCTCTTTCAGGAAGTGTCTCATCGAAACGGAAACGCCTAAACCGCCGAGACGCCCGGCACGAGTGAAAAAATGAGCCCCGGCGCGACGTTTCTCAGGCGGCTTTCGCCGCAAAAACGCCCCGCACGATCTCGACGGAGCGCGCCAGTTCGGCCGGCGTGACGTTGAGCGGCGGAAGCAGGCGCACGACATTGCCGCCGGCGCCGACGGCCAGCAGTCCCGCGTCGCGAAAGGCTGAGAGATACGATGCTGGATCGGCCGTGAGCTGGATGCCCACCAAATAGCCAACGCCGCGCACGCCGGTCGCGTGTTTCGGGAACTCCGCGGCAACTTTCTGCAGCGCCTCGATCCACGGACCGCTGTTCTTTCGCACTTGTTCGAGCAGGCCTTCGCGCTCGATGACGTCGAGCACCGCGAGGCCCGCCGCACATGCGAGCGGCGTGCCGCCAAACGTAGTGCCGTGGTTGCCGGGTTGGAACAGCTCTGCGTGGCGCTCGTGCACCCACATCGCGCCGATGGGCATCCCGCCGCCGAGGCCTTTGGCCATGCCGATCGCGTCGGGGGTGATGCCCGCGTATTCGAACGCGTAAAATCTGCCCGTGCGCCCGATACCGCACTGCACCTCGTCGAGCATCAGGAGCAGGTTGTGCTTGTTGCACAGCTCGCGGATGCCGCGGAGGAATTCCGGTGTGGCGGGATTGATGCCGCTTTCGCCCTGGATCGTTTCGAAGAAAATCGCGGCCGTCTGGTCATCGATCTGCGATGCGAACGACTCGAGATCGTTCAGCTCGCCGAACGCGAAACCCGGCACGAGCGGGCGAAATCCTTTTTGGATTTTCTCCTGAGGCGTCGCGCTCATGCCGCCGTAGGTGCGGCCGTGAAACGCGTTCTTCGCGCAGATGATCTTGTAGCACTTCCCTTCCTCGCCGCTCTTTCTCAGGCCGTGCAGCCGCGCGAGTTTGATCAGCGCTTCGTTGGCTTCGGCGCCGCTGTTGCAGAAGAAGACGCGACCGGGTCCCGCATAGCCGACGAGCCGGCGCGCGAGTTCGCCCTGATTCGGATGGCGGAAAAGATTGCTCGTGTGGATCAGCTCGGCGACCTGACGCTGCATCGCCGCGACCCAGTGCGGGTGGCAGTGTCCGAGCGCGCTGACCGCGATGCCCGACGTGAAGTCGAGATAGTCGCGGCCGGCATCATCCCACACCTGCACACCGCGACCGCGGACGAGCGTGAGGGCGGGACGCGCGTAGTTCTTGAGAACGTGCGCGTCGTAGAGCTCGGCCGTGCTGGTGCGAACGATGGAGGGAGCGGCAGACATTTTGGATTCGTGGTTATAGATTTTGGTTTGAGC
>JAEYQF010000363.1 GCA_023410155.1 Verrucomicrobiota bacterium
GCCTCGAACACCTGCGCGCCGCGGTAGGATTGAATCGCGGAGATGCCCATCTTGGACATGACCTTCACGACCCCCTTGGACGCGGCCTTCACGAAGTTCTAGCAGGCAGTCTTGTGATCGATGCCGGTGAGCAGTGCGTCCTGGATCATGCCGTCGATCGTCTCGAAGGCGACGTAGGGATTGATGGCCGAGCAACCGTAGCCGATCAGGAGCGAGAAATGGTGAACCTCGCGCGCTTCGCCCGTCTCCAGGACGATGGAGATGCGCGTGCGCAGACCTTCGCGGATGAGGAAGTGGTGCAGGCCGGCCACGGCGAGCAGCGCCGGGATGGGCGCGAAGTCCTTCGTCACACCGCGGTCGGAGAGGATCAGGATAGTGACCTCTTCGTCTTCGATCATGCGGCGCGCGATGTGGCAGATCTCCTCCATCGCTTTTGCGAGGCCTTTCTCGCCACGCGTGGCGCGGAAGAGAATCGGCAGCACGCCGACCTTGAAGCCGGGCTGGTCCACGCGGCGGAGCTTGGCGAACTCCTCGTTGGTGAGGACCGGCCATTTGAGCTCGATGCGCCGACATGCGAGCGGAGCGGGATTGAGCAGGTTCCCCTCGGAGCCGAGGCGCGTTTCCGACGACGTGATGAGTTCTTCGCGGATACAGTCGATCGGCGGATTGGTGACCTGGGCAAAGAGCTGCTTGAAATAATCGTAGAGCAGCCGCGGCTTCTGCGAGAGGACGGCGAGCGGCGAGTCGTTGCCCATCGAGCCGATGGCCTCGACGCCGTTGGTCGCCATGGGGGTGAGAATAATGCGCTGATCCTCAAACGTGTAACCGAACGCGATCTGGCGGTGCAGCAGCGTGTCGTGGTCGGGCTGCGGGACGGCGGGCGCCTCCGGGATCTGCTCGAGCTTCACGAGATTCTCGCTGAGCCACTGGCGGTAGGGGCGCTCGGTCGCGAGCTGCTTCTTGATCTCTTCGTCCTCGATGATGCGACCCTGCTCGGTGTCGACGAGGAACATGTGGCCCGGTTGCAGGCGGCCCTTCTGCGCGATCTCGTCGGCAGGGATGTCGTCCAGCACGCCGGCCTCGGAGGCCATGACCACGAAACCGTCCTTCGTGACGTAGTAGCGGCAGGGGCGGAGGCCGTTGCGGTCGAGGCACGCACCCATCTGCTTGCCGTCGGTGAAGCACACGGCGGCGGGGCCGTCCCACGGCTCCATCAGGCACGAGTGGTATTGGTAGAATGCGCGACGATCGTCGTCCATGGTCTCGTGATTGGACCACGGCTCGGGGATCATCATCATCATCGCGTGCGAGAGCGGACGGCCGGCGAGCACGAGCAGCTCGAGCGTGTTGTCGAACATCGACGAGTCGGAGCCGTTGGGATTGATGATGGGGAGGATCTTCTTGATGTCCTCGCCGAAGAGCTCGCTGGCGAACAGCGCCTGCCGGGCGTGCATCCAGTTGATGTTGCCGCGGAGCGTGTTGATTTCGCCGTTGTGCGCGATGTAGCGATACGGGTGCGCGCGATCCCAGCTCGGGAAGGTATTGGTCGAGAAGCGCGAGTGGACGAGCGCGAGCGCGGTCTCCATCGACGGGTTCTTCAGATCGAGGAAATACTGCTCGAGCTGCTCTGTCGTGAGCATGCCCTTGTAGACGATCGTCTTGTAGGACAGGCTCGGCATATACCACGTCTCCGCGCCGGGATACGTGGAGGTGCGGATCTCGTTGTAGGCGCGTTTGCGGATGACGTAGAGCTTGCGCTCGAAGGCGGCTTCATCGAGGTCCGCGCTCCGGCCGATGAACACCTGGCGCATGAACGGCTCCGCAGACTTGGCGGTGTCGCCGAGCATCGAGTTGTCGGTCGGCACCGTGCGCCAGCCGAGGAGCGTCTGACCTTCGGATTGGATGATGCCGGCGAAGACTTCCTCGAGTTTGCGGCGCGCACTGGCGTTGCGCGGCAGGAAGACGAGACCGACGCCGTAGTAGTTGGCCTCAGGCAGGGAAACGCGCGCCTTCTTCGAGACCTCGACGAGAAACTTGTGCGGCATCTGCAGGAGGATGCCGGCGCCGTCGCCCGTGTTGACCTCGGCGCCACTGGCGCCGCGATGGTCGAGATTCTTCAGCACCTGCAAACCCTGCTCGAGGATGCGGTGCGACTTGCGGCCCTTCATGTCGACGACGAAGCCGACGCCGCACGCATCGTGCTCGAACCACGGATCGTAGAGACCCTGTTTACCAGGCCGAAGGTTTTTCTTGGCGCGCCGCGGGGAAAGGTTGCTGCTGGGTTGGGCGGAGCCCGGGGTCGGTTTCGGCGTGGTAGTGTTCACGAGGATTGCTGGTTGGTCAGTGCTTACGAAAGGGGCCGCTGCCCCGTGGGGCGGAAAAAACAGCGGAGGAGTTGGGAAAAGGGGAGATTCACGTGCACGAAAAAGGCCGGTCTCGGCGTTGCGAGAGCGGCCTTCGGGTCGGTTTATCGGGGGCGTGCTCTCAGCAGCATCAATTAGAAGAATCGGATGGTTTTAGTGGCCATTTTGGCGTGTTCTTCGTCCGTGCAGGCCGCATTAGTCGGCGAATCCGCCGGAGCATCGGTGGGTTTCACCAGATCGTTGCTGAGAAGATAATTTTCCACCTCTTCGCCAGAAACGTCCGCGAGCATCACGCCGTCGACTTCGACGCAGGGAGAGAGGGGCTGCCCGGACTTGGCGACCATCTCCGCGTAGTTGTCGCGGTTGTTGATGATGTCGATATCCTCATACGCCAAGTTGTATTTGCGCATGATCGCCCGGACGCCATTGGACCATCCACAGGAGGGCTTGAGATAGGCTTTGATCTTCATGCGATGAACGTGTGAGCAGGCAAAAGCGGTGCAAGGTATAGGTCCGGTTTTTTCGCAATCAAGCACCGTCTTCCGACGAGCCGCGAAATTTTGTCATATACGAAACCGCGCGCGAAACGAGGTGCTGGCG
>JAEYQF010000372.1 GCA_023410155.1 Verrucomicrobiota bacterium
CCTCACGCCATCACCGGTTCGTCTCGCATCCTCCGAAACCACGACAACGACAAGTCGACGATTGGTTGACGTTGTGATTTGAGTTTCGACGGGCGCGACATGGGGCGCAGGTGGACGAGTCAGGGCGCGTGCTCGCGTGCGCGCGCGGCGAGTTAGCGCGTGAGGCGAGCAAAACGCAGGCCGAGGAAGATGGCCGCGAAGGCCAAGCCGAGGGCGAGCGCTGCCCACACCCCGAGCGCCGTATAGCCCAAGCGGACCCCAAGCAGGTAACCGAGCGGGATCGCGATGATCCAGTAGGCGGTGAAGGTGATGATCGTGGGAACCTTCACATCACTGAGTCCGCGGAGGATCGCGGCCCCAATCACCTGGCCGCCGTCGAAGAACTGAAACAGCGCGGCGACGATGAGCAGTTGCGCTGCGAGCCTGACGACCGGGGCGGCATCGCTGACGAACCAGCCGGCGATCGTGTCCCCAGCGACGAAGAACACCGTCATGAACACCGCCGAGCACACCGCGCCCATCGCGAGCGCGCTGAACCCGATGGGGCGCAGGCGATCGTGTTCCCCCGCACCCAGCGCCGCGCTCACGCGCATGCCCGCAGCCATGGAGAGGCCGAGCACCACCATGAACGTTGTGGCGGCACAGGAGAGCGCGATCTGATGCGCCGCGAGCGGAACGGCGCCGAACCAGCCCATCATCACCGCCGCGCCCGTAAATGCGCCGCTTTCAAACGTGAGCATGCCGGATGAAGGCAGACCGAGCCGCAACATCTCGCGCACGCGTTCACGCGAAAGGGGCGCAAGCCAGCGGGTGGGCCAGACGGGGCGCATCCCCGGATCGAACCGCAGCCAGAGGAAGAGCACGAGCGTGCTCACGGTGCGCGCGATGAAGGTGGCGATGCCGGCTCCGGTGAGGCCATAGGCCGGCACGCCGAGCCGTCCGTAGATAAAGACCCAATTGAGGAAAACGTTCAGGCCGACGCCGCCGAGCAACATGAGCATCGGCACCCATGGGCGGCCCATCGCTTCGGCGTATTGGCGCAGGGCCAGGTAGAGCAGGACGGGCGTGATGGAGGCTCCGATCCATTGATAATACGGTCCAACCTCCGCGAGCACCTCGGGCGGTTGGCGAAACCAATGCAGCTGGGAACCCACCGCGGCGATGACGACGTGCTCGAGCACGCCGAACAGCAGGGCGAGTGCGACCCCGTGGCGGAGGTATTCGCCGCAGCCGGCCGGATCATCGGCGCCGCGCGCACGCGCGACGAGCACGGCAACCGGCACCATAAGTCCGATGCCCAGCACGTAGAAGATATTGAAGACGTTTCCGCCAAACGCCGAAGCCGCGAGCGGCACAGTCCCGGTGTGCCCGATCATGATGCTGTCCGTGACGCCCATCAGCATCTGGCTGACCTGACCGATGATAATCGGCACGGCCAGCGAGAGGGTGGGACGAATCTCGCGGAGATATCGGTGCATGAAAGGCGCAGCGTGCCGCAGCCCTCGCGCGAGGGCACGGCAAAACACACAACAGCCGCGCACGGATTTACGGCCGTGCTGCACCGGCGCGGGAGCTTTTCCCGTGCGCCGGGCCGAGGGCCGGGCCAAGTTGGCCGTCATCATGACCCTCGCTGCGTTGCTTCTCGTGCTGGCTGCCGCCGGACTCCACGCCACGTGGAACTACTGCGCGAAACGTGCAGGCGGCGGGTTGCCGTTTGTGTGGCTGGTGGGCGCGATCATTTGCGCCTGCTATGTGCCGGTGCTGTCCGTTTACAGCGTGGTCGCCCCGATCTCGCTGACTCCGATGGCGGTGGCGTGGATCGTGGGCAGCGGCGTGTTGAAAACCAGTTACTCGCTTTTCCTACAGCGCGGCTACCGCACGGGAGAATTCTCTCTCATCTATCCGCTGGCGCGCGGCACCGGCCCGCTGCTCTCGATGGTGGGCGCGATGCTGGTGCTGGGCGAACGCCCTTCGGTCCTCGCCCTCGCGGGGGGCGCGGTGATTGTGGCAGCGATTTTCTGGCTCACCGGCGGGATGTATTCCCTCGGTGCGGCGCTGAGGCGTGCGATGGGTGAGGATTTGTCGACGAACACGAACAACGCGCGCGCGATCAGCACAACCGCAGCATCGGTCAACTATGGGATCTTGTCCGGCGTGTTCATCGCTTCCTACACGTTGTGGGATCGCCATGGGGTGGCGGGATTGGCGATCGCCCCGGTGCTCTACGATGCTGGAACGGCGTTCACCCAATTGGTGCTACTGAGCCCGTTTGCGGTCCGCCGATGGCCAGAAGTGCAGCGCGAGTGGCGCGTGAACCGGCGCTGGGCGATCGGCGTCGCGCTCCTTTCACCGCTTGCTTATATCCTGGTGCTCACCGCGCTGCGTTTCACGCCGGTCACCTACGTGGCTCCCGCGCGCGAAGTGAGCATCGTGATCGGCGCGTTCATGGGCGCGCGCTTTCTCAAGGAGACCCACGGGCGTCGTCGCATCTTCGCCGCGGCGATCATGGTGCTGGGGGTGATCGCACTCGCGCTAGGCTGAACGCAACTCCGCGATCAGGGCGTGCGCGACGCGGGCTCCCTGAGCTGCCGCACGCGGATGGTGTAGCTTCGGCTCTGGGTTGTGGCGGATTGGAATCGGACGGTTTCCGTCTCGTAAGCATCCAGCAGGAGAGGTCGGAAGGCCGCGTCGTCGCCCGTCGGAAAGCCCTGCGCATCGCGAAACACGCACTGGATCTGGAGCTTGAGCGGGCGGTTCTCGAGATTGCGCACGTTGGCGACGACCTCGATCTGCCCGTCGGCGAGCACGCGCTCGTGCAATCCGGTGCACGCGATCGAATACTGCGAGGGCGGATCGAGCACCACGAAGCGCTCGGTGTTCGCCAGGGTGTATTTCGTGGTTTCCTGCTGCTTGGGTTTCGAGGAGCAGCCCGCCGTGAGGAGCGCGGCGACGAGGGAAACGAGGAGCAGGCGGGACGAAATCATGACGGCGAACAGACGTCGCGAGCGCGACGTGCAACAAGGAGGCGCGGTGCGGCGGCTTCGGCAACGCGAATCGTCGGTTTGCAGAGGGTGTCACGGCGTCGTGTCCCGCTCTGGCAATGGTCTTGCGAGCGGTCGGCGCGTTGCTATGCCGGTGACCATGAAAACCTACACGGCGCTGGCGGTGCTCGGAACGATGGCGGCAGTGAGCGGCGGGTGTGCAACCGGGCCGGAAACGACCGGGACCAATCCGAAGCAGCCCGGTCCGGCGGTAGGCCAGGCCGTAGGCGCGGTGACCGGCGCGGTCGTCGGTAATGTCGTCGGCGCGGTGGCCGGCGCGGCTGAGGGCGCGAGCGCGGCAGCCAAGAAGCCTTTCACCAACGAGCGGCGCTACGTGCGCACGTGGAAAGAGGAGAAAACTCCAGACGGGCGCACAGTGAAGGTGCCCGTGGATGTGGAAGTGGACGAGCACGGCCGGCCGATCGAGTGATCGGCGCGGCGGCGGCGGGCTCGGGCCCGCGGAGGAACGCGAACTCACGCGGCTGACCGAAAGCGGCGACGCGGGCCGGCCGATGAAGGCGTTCGCGTCTTGGTCATGCTGAGCAGAGCGAGCTTCAGCCAAAGGCTTGCCTGACCTGCGGCGCGTTTTTCGCGGCGGCGGGAAAGTCCGGGGGACGGACGTTGTATCCGGAAAACGGAGACGTTCGCTCCCGGGCATGAAAAAGCCCCGGCGCTTGGCCGGGGCGGGAGGGCTTAAGCAGCGAGGCTCGAGCGGCGATTACCAGCCGACGGAGGCGCGCTTCGTGAGCTTGGCGATCTCGCGCTCCTCTTCCCAGACGGTCAGACCGCTCTTCACGGCGATCAGCGACATCTGGAAGGTGTAGGTATTCTGGGTCTTCTTGCCGTCGCGGGCGGTCTGCTGGATCAGCTTGCCGTAGAGGGTGTAGTGCGGAGCCTTCACCTTCTGCTTCTTGCCAGTGGAGAGTTCCTCCATCTCGGCGGCTTCCTGAGCGACCACGGCGCGCTCACCGAGGCCCATTGTGTTCGTCACGGCAACCTTGCCAGTCTGGGTGAGCGAGACGCGGATCTTCTTGATGAGGAGATCGGTGTCGACGGAGAGCGTGGTGTTGTTGATCACGCGATCGACGGCGAGGATGGCCGGCTGCGCGGGAGCCTTGTCGAGGGCGCCGGAGCCGAGCAGCGACTGCACGAGTTCATCGGCAGCGCGAGCCCAGTCCTGGGAGTTGATCTCGGCGGTGTTCAGCGACTCAGGACCTTTGGAATCGATCGTGGTCGTGTTCGAGGTGCTTTCGCAGCCGGAGAGGAAGAGCGCCGCGGCAGAGAGGGCCGCCAGCAGCGGGAGTTTGATACGGAGGGAATTCATGGCAGTGGGAAATTACTCGCGAAGCTTCAGGGTGAAATCGACGGCACGGGGAGTGACGGCGATCGTGGAGATCGTGGTGGTCTCGCGACCGAGGAGGCGGATGGTCTTCCACGTCTCATTGGGCGAAGAGACGGCCATGCCGTTTTCGTCCACCCACTCGAACTTGTAACTGAGGGTGCGCGTGGAGTTCTTGCGATTCTCGATCGTGACTTGGATGCGCTTGAGATTGCTCGAGGCGACACCCTCGTTGACGGAGACCACACGGATGGCGTTGGCGAGCGTGTTGTCGGTGACGACCCGCTTGTCCGCGATGAGGTTGGGCTGAGCCTGCGGTTCGGCGCGCGAGACGGTGTTCACGTTGGACGCACAGCCGGCTGCGAACAGGCCCAAGCCGAGCAGCAACCCGGCAGTAAGGCGGGCGCGAAGGGAGGAGGAAGGGAGCATGATTATTTGAGGGCGAATTGAGAGACGAGCAACGGAGCCGAGCTGGAAGAGCTTTTCACGTAGACGACGTTCACGGAGCCGGGCATCAGCGAAACGCTCTGCGTGCTGCCGCCGGCTTGCAGCGTGAGCTGGCGATCGGCGGGCGTCTGAAGGCGGGCATACTGAAACTCTTTCGGGAGGCTGATCCAGCCGCGCGTGTCGGCGATGTTCGTGGATGCGTTGAGGATGCCCATCGCGGCGCCGGCGATCAGGCCGCCCCACATGCCGCCGCGATCCTCGGCCACCTTCTGCGCGACGGCTTGGGCGATGGCTTTGCTCGCGGTGGTGATGAGGGTCTTGGTGACAATCGTGGGCCACTCGTTCTTGAAGTCGTTGGCGACGATGCTGTCCATGGAGGCGATCGTCGACGTGGTCAGCGAGAGATCGCCGGAGGAAACCGCCAGGTTGGCGATATAGTCGTTATTGTAGCGGAGCTTCGGGAAAGCGGCGCCAACATAGGCGAGGCGGCTGGTCACCAGGAAGGTCGGGATGTCGATCCGGACCTGATCGCGGAACGGGCCCGTGCCGGTCTCGAAGATGACGTAGGTGATGCCTTCGGCGACTTTGCCCTCGGCGGCATCGGCGGCGAGCTGGAGGTCCTGCTGCAAATAGGGATTTTCCGGCACGATCGCGGCGACGCGCTCGAGTGACTTGCGCCCGCGCTCCCAGTCTGAACCGTTCTCGCCGAGCGTGGAGAAGAACAGGCCGTCGAGGAACACTGCGAAGGGGTTCACGTAGTCGCCGTAGGGTTTCATCGGCGCGAGCGACTCGTTCAAGGCAGCCTGGAGAGCCGAGCCGGTCTTCGGGTCGTTCATCGCCTTCTCGGTATCGTAGGCGGCACTCTTGGAATCTTCCGTTTGGACTTCGCCCGTCTTTGCGCGCTGGGCGATCTCCTGAGCCTCGGCGATGCGCTTTTCATTCTCGGCGACGGCATCGCGCTGGCGCTGCAGGGACCGGTTGAGCTCCACGCGGGCGTCGTCGACGCGTCCGAGTTGGAGGTAGTTGATCGCCTTGTAGGCGTTCATCATCACCTTGTCGTAGGCGCGGCCGCGATACGGCATGTTGGCCTGATTGGTGAGCGCGGAGCCGAGCTCGCTGCCGACCTTGATCTTGGCTTCTTCCTCGTAGGCGTTGACGCGGGCTTCAGCCAGATCGAAAGCCGCATTGGAGCGGCGGAGGTAATACATGTGCACCTCCTCGGCCGTGGGCACGACCGGGGTGGCCACGACGCCCTCGGCGCTCGCTTCCGGAGTGGGAGCCGACGCCGGCACGGGAGCGGGGATCGGCGGAACCAACGAGGGGTCCGCCAGCGCAGCGGTGCGCAACGAAGCGCCTTGCTCGAGCCGCCAGATGATCTCGTCCTTCGAGCCCTTGCTGGCCTCGGCCTTCTTGTCGATTTCGGTCACCGCCGCCGCGAGACTGCCCGAGCGGGTGGACTGGGCGAAGTCGGCGGACTGCTGCTGATATGTCGCGCAGCCGGAGACGAACAACACGACGGTGGAGGCGAGCGCTGCAAGGATGCGGCGCGGAGGGAGGACAGATCGAGGGTTCATGCGTTTGGGAGTTGAAGCGGAGGGAAACGGAGACGGGTGATCGGGACCGGAAGAGGTTTACTCTTCCTCGGCCTCTTCCTCGACGTCGTCCTTCAGGCGAATGACGGCGCCACGGTCGATGCCGCTGTCTTCTTCGATAACCGCTTGGGAATTCTGGGGCGTGACGCGGCTGATCTTCACCGTGCCAACGTAGACCTCTTCGCGGGTCACTTCGCCGGTGTCGGGATCTTCAAGCTCGTCACCATAGATAAACGCCTCCCAGACCTGGCCAATCTTCACGCCAGACTGGTCATTGCGGTTGATCGTGACGGTCTTGTCGCGCTTGCCGATGATGCGCGCCGGATAGATGGCATCGGCGGCACGGCTGGCGATCTTCTGCGCCATCTCACGGGTGGCTTGGTTCAAGAGATCATCGCTCGCCTCGCCGCGTTTCTCGATTTGGCTGGCGGAGCGATTCTCGGCCTCGCGCTTGGTCACCATGAAATTCGTGCTCGCGATCGCGCGCTGCGTGGCGACTTCAGTGATCTTGGCCACGGCGGAGAGCTCGATCGTGCGGGCGCTGACCGTTTTGCCGAGGGAGGCGAGCTTGCGGGTGTCCACGCGGTCGTTGAACGAATCGACACGGATCGTGAGCAGATAGTCGACTTGGTTGAAGCTGAACGCACTGCCCGTGGCGGCCGCCTCGGTCGCGAGGGCGTCGGCATCGGAGCGCTCGAGCACATCGAAGCGGCGCGTGTTAAGCACGCGGTCATACACTTGCGAGTCGAGCGCCTGCAGCACGCTGTCGAGGGACAGGGCGACGCCCTGCTTCGCCATGCGGGCTTTCAAGGCGTCGGTCGCCGCAATCTTCGTGATGGCAATCTTCTTCTTGCCAGGGGCGTCCTGCGCCACAGCGGCGGCCGAGAGGCCGACCAGCGCAAGGGCGAGGGCGATAAAGCGAAACGTTTTCATAGGGAGACGTGGGTAAGACGGTGAATCGGTCGCGGAGGTAAACTCAGTCGAAGATCGACTGGTTCTTGATGGTGATACCCTCGGTGGTGTTCACCTTGAAGCCGCTCTGCTCGAGCATCTTCGCCTGGCCTTCGAGCACCTTGACCTCACCGTCGGTGAGCTTCGCGCCGTTCTTCAGGTCATTGATGAAGGCCGTGGCGTCCTTCCAACGGTCATAAGCGGCGGCGTTCATGCGCATCGGGGCGCTGAGGCGCAGTCCATTGGTGAAGTTGACCGTGCGTTCGTAGGGTTCGAAGCCTTCACGCGTGACGCGGATCTTGCTCAGGCCTGGTTTGACCTGGAACTCGCCCGGCGCGGTGCCGATCGCAATGCCGTCGACCTCGACCGTAGCGGAGAGCGCGGAGACCTTATATTTGCTTTCAGAAATGCTGACGGTGTTTTCCGCGTCGATGCGCACGTCGGGGATCATGACGTCGGCCAGCTCGGTGCCGATCGTCACGGTGACAAGATTCTGACCCGCCGCAGGAGCGACCAGGCGCCCGCGCGCGA
The DNA here is from genome assembly GCA_023410155.1 of Verrucomicrobiota bacterium. Classification (GTDB taxonomy): domain Bacteria; phylum Verrucomicrobiota; class Verrucomicrobiia; order Opitutales; family Opitutaceae; genus Opitutus. The sequence continues at coordinate 7,902 of JAEYQF010000372.1, forward strand.
TACGCGTCTTGAGGCTGGCCGCGACTTTTTGCGCGGCTTGCTCCAACAACTCGTCGAGGATGCCGCTGTTGTCGCTCTCGCCCGCAGTCGCGCTGGATTGCACCGTGCGCGAGGCTTTCACGGTGTCAGCGGTGAGACTCGCGCCGCTGACGCCATCGAGGATCTTGTAGCTCACGCGGACGGTCTTCTCGTCGTTGGTGGTCTTCACGCCGTAGGCGTTCACGGTGTTCTTAACCGAACTGAAGCTGGTCAGCGTGACTTGGAGGAGAAAGTCCGCGCCCAAGGTCTGAGCCAGCCGCACCGCTGACGTGCTTTGCGAGAGTTGCTGGTCGAGCTCGTTGGCCGCGGCCTTCGGATCGAGGCCGCCGACTGCATTGAGGGCGGTTTCACGACTGATAACCGAAAGTCCCTGGTCGGTGATGCCGGCGGTGACGTAGTCCTCAAGCGCGGCAATCTTATCGTCGTAGGCCGAGCCGGCGCGATTGGAGACAAAGATCGCCGCCTTGTAATCGGCAGCAGGAGCTTGGGCGAAGATTTGCCCGGTAAACGAGACACCCCAAGCGCCAGCGATTAGCGCGAGGGAGCGAAAGAAACGAGTGTTCATGGGGAAAGAAAGGGTGGGTGCGCGACGGCCTGTGGCTTACGCGGCAAGGGCGGAGGACGCACCCCAAGGCGATCGACGAGTCGGAATTCGGACTGAACTCAAAGTGCCGGGCATGCGAACGGTGGGCGTTTAGCGTCGGAATGGACCCGGTGATGTCAAGGGGCATTCCCCTACGTGCCGGACGACCCGCCCTCCTATTACCGCCCCTTTACGAAGCCGGCGGGGCGCAGAAACCGGGCGTCTATCCTCGTCTGCTCTTCGCGCGCGGCGCCGGGCGAGAGCTTGCGGACCCGGGCTCAGTGAACAGGATCAGCGCGCCCCATGAGTCGGAAATTCATCCTCGCACTCGATCAAGGCACCACGTCGTCGCGTGCGATCGTCTTTGATCGCCGCGGACGTGCAGGCGGGATGGCGCAACAGGAGTTTGCCCAATCTTTTCCCTCGCCCGGATGGGTCGAGCACGACCCGCGGGAAATTTGGGAAACCACCCGCCGCACCGCGCTGGGCGCGGTCGCCGAGGCCAACATCACGGGCCGCGATCTGG
>JAEYQF010000023.1 GCA_023410155.1 Verrucomicrobiota bacterium
ATAATCTGCCCACGACCGGTCTGGCCGAGCTTCAGGGCCGCATCGAGGGCCTCATCTGGCAAATGACCGAGCGCCTTGTGGCGCGCGATATCGAAGTGGTGCTGGATCTGGGATTCTGGACCCGTGCCAGCCGCGACGACGCGCGCAGGCGAGTCGCGGGGATGGGGGCGGAGCCGTTCTTCTACCGGATGATTTGTCCTGATTCGCTGGCTCGTCAGCGCACGGTAGGAGCGCCGGCGGGCGCGCTGGTGGTTGATGGCGCGAGTTGGGATTCGTTTCAGTCGCGTTTCGAACCCATGGGGTCGGACGAGAGTGCGATCTCTATTTTGAGCGGGATTTGAGCGGAGGCGAAAAACGCCTCGTCAGCCGGGCGTCGACTGCTCTTTCTTGGCCGCTCCAACACGCGCGATGCCCAAGAAGAAATCGTCGAAACCGAGCGATCAGCCTGAACTTCCCCTCGATTCCAACGCGGCGGCCGAGCCGGCGAAGAGCCTAGAAGCGGCACCGGCGAACGCGTCCGCCGGGGCGCCCGAACAAGCGGTTCAGGCCGATCTGACAAACGGAGATCAGACCGGCGCACCGCTTGCGCAGCACTACCGGGATTGGTTTCTCGAATACGCGAGCTACGTGATCCTCGATCGCGCGGTGCCGCATCTCGACGACGGATTGAAGCCGGTGCAGCGCCGTGTGCTGCACACCTTGTGGGAGATGGACGACGGCCGCTTCCATAAGGTCGCCAACATCGTCGGCGCGACGATGCGCTTCCACCCTCATGGCGATGCCTCCATCGGCGCGGCGCTCGTCGGCATCGCGCAACGCGGCTGGTTGATCGAGCCGCAGGGAAATTTCGGCAACACGCTCACCGGCGACGAAGCCGCGGCGCCGCGTTACATCGAAGCGCGCCTCACGAATTTCGCGAAGGATGTGCTCTTCAATCCGAAGACCACGACGTGGCAGCTCAGCTACGACGGCCGGGCGCGCGAACCGGTGACTCTGCCGGCGAAGTTCCCCGTGCTCTTGCTCGAAGGCGCGGAAGGCATCGCCGTCGGTCTGGCGACAAAAATCCTCCCTCACAACTTCAACGATCTCTGCCGGGCCGCGATCAATCACCTGCAGGGAAAAACATTTCGCATCTTCCCCGACTTCCCCACGGGAGGTGTCGCTGACTTTTCAGAATACAACGACGGCGAACGTGGCGGTAAGGTGAAGATCCGCGCCAAGATTGAGCAGCGCTCGAAGTATCTGCTCGCGATCACCGAGTTGCCGTTTGGCTCGACCACCGAATCGCTCATCGAGTCGATCCTCGCAGCCAACGCGAAGGGCAAGATCAAGATCAAGCACGTCGACGACAACACCGCCGACTCGGTCGAGATCCTCGTGCACCTGCCGCAGGGCGCCGAGCCGGAGAAAGTCATCCAGCAGCTCTACGTCTTCACGAACTGCCAGATGCAGCTCTCGCCGGCCGCGTGCGCGATCGAGAACGACAAGCCGCACTTTCTCGGTGTGCGCGAGATTCTGCGTCGCAGCGTCGATCGCACCAAGGAGCTGCTGAAGCAGGAACTCGAAATCAAACTCGGCGAACTCGAACAGCAGTGGCACTGGGATTCGCTCGAGCGGATTTTCATCGAAGAGCGCATCTATCGCCGCATTGAAAAATCCAAGACGTGGGAAAGCGTGCTCGAGGAGATTCGCGAAGGACTGAGACCTTTCCTAAAAAATCTCCGTCGTGACGTGACCGAGGACGATATCGCGCGCCTGACCGAAATCCGCATCAAGCGAATCTCGGCCTACAATCGTTTCCAAGCCGACGAAGCCATCAAGAAGATCGAGGACGGCATCAAAGAAACGAAGAACAACCTCAAAAATCTCACCGCCTACGCGGTCGCGTGGTTCGAGATGCTGCAGGAGAAATACGGCAAAGGCATCAAGCGCCGCACGAGCTACGATGAAATCGAGCAGATCGACGCCTCGTCCGTGGTCTCCGCCAATCAGCGGCTTTACGTGAATCGCGAGGACGGCTTCATCGGCCTCAATTGGAGGCAGCATGAGTATGTGCAAGACTGCACGATCTTGGACAGTGTGCTCTGTCTCATGCGCGACGGGACGCTCAAGGTCTCGAAGGTCGGCGACAAAGTTTTCATGGGTCGCGACATTATCCATATCGCGATCTGGCCGAAGGACGGCGACCAGAACTTCTACACGATGGTCTATCAGGACGGAGAAACGGGGAAGGCCTTCGCGAAAAAATTCCAGATCGGCGGTCTCTCGCGCGACAAACTCTATCCGCTGACGAAAAGCGAGGGCTCCAAGATCGTGTATCTGGACGTGGCGAAGTCGGAAAAGGAGATGCCGAAATCGATCCACGTGAGCCTCGATGGTCGCAGCGGCGCCCGCGTGCGTGAGTTGGATTTCGATCTCGCTCCGATCGCGGTCAGCACCCGCACGGCCAAGGGCCTTACTGTCACTAAGTGGGCCATCAAGGACGTGAAGCGAAACGATCTCGCGCTAAAGTAGGCCGGCGGGAGAGGCGTTTCGAGAGAGCGCGAGCCCGCCCAGGAAAGACGCAAAAAAGCCACGCCGGGTTTGGCGTGGCTTCGGGATTTGGGCTGGCGATTGAAGCGGCCAGCGAGGGGCGCAGAATTACTTCTGCGGATTCTGCGCTGCGAGGTCGGCGAGGCGCTTGTCGATATCGTTCATCTTGGCCACGAGGTCCTGCGTGACCTTCTCGCGGTCGCGTTTTTCCACGAGGTTGAGACCGGCGACATCTTTCACGACGTTAGCGGGCAGCGTGAGCAGGCGGGTGAGCAGCCCCTGGTCCTTCAGCGAGCTGACGTAGAGCGCGGTCAACTCGTGTGAGAGCTTGAGGGCGTCCTGGGCGGCAGCCTGTGTTTCCTGGAGGTTGTTGTTGAGCTGCTGATTTCGGGACATCTCCGCGGTGAGCACGGTGCCGATCTGGTCGGAGATTCGCTGGCTGTATTCGTTGATCGATTCGCGAGTGAGATTCTGGTCGCTGGCCATCTCCGCGAGGATCGGCTGAATGCGCTCTGCCATGCGTGAAGAGACCTTGTCGATCTGCTCGTTCTGCATCTGCTCGGCTTCTTCCGGCGTTTTGGGGAGCGGATTGTAAGGCTGCACTTTCTTCGCGATCGCTTCAGCGAGGGCGTCCATGCGCTCGGTGTTGAGGCGCTGCAGTTCCTCGTCGGTGCGGAACATGTCGGCTTCGCGGCGAGCGATGGCATCTTTGAGCATCTGATTGGTCGCCTCGATCTCGCGCCGGTTTTCCTCCGCGGATGCCCGGAGCGCTTCGTTTTGCTCGCGGATGGGCGCGAGTTCCGCCTGCTGGCGCGCGCTCATGTCGACGACTGTTTTATGATGGAGCCAGAACGCCCCGCCGATGACGAGGAGGGCGGTCAGCAAGATCGCGGGTAGCTGTTCTTTGGTTTTTTGCCACATGGTGGGATTGGTTACTTAACGAATGCCTAGTGATTTACGTGCTGGATTGCAACGACGGGTTCACCCCGGGTTTGCAGTTGTTATTCGGGGTAGGGCTCGCACGTTGGCTGTCATGAGCCTCAACCGGAGCGAGCAGATGGTGTTCGATTACATTCAGCGACACCCCGAGGAACGACAGTTCTGGATGCACAAAGTTCAAACTATCGCCCGTGCGGAGAGCGGCGAACATGCCGCTGCGATGACGCTCGAAGGCGACCTGTGGCGCTACTTCGAAGAGCGCAGCGCCGTAGTCTCTCCGTTCCGGGAGACTGCGCAACGTGAAGGACTGCATCGCACGAGCATGCGTAATCTCGCCGAGTATCTCATGCGGCTCTGGCTCGCTCCTCGTCCAAAAAAGAAGCCCGCTTTCGAGGGCTAACTCGGCGGCACCGTGGGACTCACGCCGTTAATCCTGCAGAGTTTTTCGCGTGCAGCATCTGGCACGCTATAGGCTGTATGTGGTCTTTGATGGGGGATTAGGGTAATAAGTAAGAAAGTTATAGGCGGGCCGCTTAGGGGTAGGCGGCCCGCCTTCTTTTTTGTGCGCGCAACGCGTTTTGCGCCTGTCAGAAAGATGAGAACCGCGATCTCGAAACGTAGTCTGCCATGGACAAGCGGCACGCTCCGTGCACACTTGTTCACAATCTATCCACACACCGATGGAAACCCTGCGCGGGGCCACGGCCCCTAATTCGCGGATCAGGATAGCGGGAACAGTTAAGACCTTCGTGCTCGACACGAACGTGCTGCTGCACGACCCGCAATCGATCTATAAATTCGAGGAGAACAACCTCGCGATCCCGGTGGAAGTCCTTGAGGAGCTCGACTCCATCAAGGGCGAGCAGTCCACCGAGCGCGGTCGCAATGCACGCCGGGTGCACCGCATTCTCCAAGAGCTGCTGCCCGACTCCCGGGCCATGCACGAGGGAGTCGAACTGCCCAACGGCGGCACCCTCTCCATCATCATCAACCCGTATCTCATGGACGGCGCGCGCTCCTCGCCGGCCATGGACCGGCTCCGCGCGATCCTCCCTGATCTCTCGAAAAAGGATAATCGCATCATCGCTGCGGCGCTCTTCGTCCAGGAGCAATTTCCGCCCCCCACGATTCTCGTCACCAAAGACGTCAACGTGCAGCTCAAGGCCCGCGCCGTCGGGCTCGAGTCGGAAGATTACCTCAACGACAAAGTCCCCGAGCCCGTCGACGAGGCTTCCTACCGCGAAGTCCCGCTCAGCATCTACGAACTCCAGCGCTTTGCCTCCGAAGGAGAGTTCGATATCGGTGCCGAAGCCTCGAAACCCCTTTATCTCAACGAATACGTGCTCCTCCGCTCTGACGAGGGGAAGACGATGCCCGCTCGCTACTATGGCGACGGCCTCGTGCGCCGGCTGAAGATTCCCGATTTCATCAAGGCACCCGGGGGCATCCCCGTTCGTGCGCGCAACCTCGAACAGCAGTTCTTCATGGACGCGCTGCTCGATGACAGCATCACGATGATCACCTGCTTCGGCAAAGCCGGCACGGGCAAGACGCTCCTCTCTATCGGCTGCGCGCTTCATCAGACGCACGACGACACCTCGCGCTACGACGGCGTCTCGATCTCCCGCCCGGTCATGGCGCTCGGCAAGGACATCGGCTTCCTCCCCGGCACACTCGAAGAAAAGATGAAGCCGTGGCTGCAGCCCTATTACGACGCGCTCGAAGTGCTCATCCCCTCGAAGCCGCCGAAGGAGCCGCAATTCGCCGCCAAACGCGTTTCGAAAAAGAAGCACAAGAAACGCGACGAACAACTCATCGCCGCGATGAACGCGCCCCAGCCCGCGCATATCAGCCACCACGGCGGGCACGGCAGCGCCGCTCTCCCCAAACCTTACGAGCGCCTCCTCAAGAGCGGACTCGTCGAGATCGAGGCGCTTGCCTTCATCCGTGGACGCTCGATCGCGCGGCGCGTCTTCATCTTAGACGAAGCCCAGCAGCTCACGCCTCACGAGGTGAAGAC
>JAEYQF010000124.1 GCA_023410155.1 Verrucomicrobiota bacterium
TCGTGGGCGACGTTTGCGCTGGTGCTCGGCTCCGGCGCGTCTTGGCTCTGGCATTGCGCACATCAACTCGGCATGGCACCGCCGGCCAACGGCGCAGAGTTTTTCTACACGGATCTTTTTCCCGCAACGGCGTTTCTCCTCCATCCCTACCACGCCCAGAGTCTGGCGCTGTTGACAGGCCTCTGGTGGGCTGTGGCCGCGGCCGAACGCCGGCTGCACCGGTTCGAGGACCAAGATCGCCAGCGCGAGAGTGGGCGTGACGCTCATGCTCATTGTGCGCCAAGCGCCACGAGAGTGGCCCCAATCCAGCCTCGGACAGGCTGGAAACGAGCCGGAAGAGCTTTGGCCACGTTGGCACCGGCGGGCGGACCGCTCTCCGCCGTGGCACTCCTGGGCGCCCTGCTCACGTTCTCCCGTCCTTATGAGCCATTGGTGTTCGCGCTGGCCTACGGACTGAAGACCGTGTGCGCTTTCCTAGTCCGCCACCGCAAGCCGGCCGCGTGGCGTCCGACGTGCACGGTCCTTCTGGTGCTCACGTTCGCGCTCCTGCCAGGATTGCTTTGGAACGCCTTCGTCTCGTTACAGCCCGTGTGGTCGTCCTTCGCGCACCGGTCCCTTGTGCAGGATTTCCCGCGTCTCGGCTGGGCGACGGCTTTCGCCGGTCTCTGGATCTTGGGGGTGTTTGGCTTCGCCCCGTGCTGGAGGCTGCCTCATGTTGCGGGTGTATTGCCCATTACTGCGGCCACCCTCTGCCCGCTTCTCCTCCTTACCACCGCTCACGCTCCCGCGAAACTGGCAAGTGGCCTGGCCCTTGGCCTCGCAATGCTCGCCGGTGCTGGCGCAGCCGCTACGATCCGGGCATTGCACAAACGCCTCGGCGGGTGGGGAACGGTCGGTGCGGGCTCGCTTCTCCTTGCAGGACTGTTCGGCACACCCTCTCTCGCGATGAATTTGCTACAGGTGCAACTGAACCAGCAAGCGACCCTGGAGCCGGCTTTCACTCGCCTCGCACAACGCCTGCCGCCCGAAACGGGAGATCGGCCGACTGTGGTGCTGACGGACGTCTCCAGCGGCGAGATCCTGCCTGGGCTGATCGGAGTCCGGGTCTACGCCGGACATTTTAGCCTCACTGTAAACTACGATGCCAAGCGTGCAGAGCTCCGCCGTGCTGGACTCGATCCGGAAAACCAACCGACGCGCGATGGCTCCACACGAAGGAAACTTCAAACCGTGCTCGACCGCGTCGCTCCGGACTATGCTCTACTCGATGCCCGCTGTGTGCATGCGCTGGAGGAACTCTCGTCACAGCGTTGGGAGATTGTCGCCATTGAAGATGGCTGGCACTTACTTCGTGCGCCGGCCGGGACCACTTACCCGTTGGAAAAATGAACTTCCAACTGTCAACTCTGCTTCCGCACCAAAGCCCGCGATGCGTCGTGCGGCGAGTTTGAAACTTATCTTGGGCAAAGGAGCGAATCACCACGCCCTGCTAGACGGGGCTTTAGCGCCGGTGGTTTGTCGTCGCCATCTTTCGCACTCGCTCCATCACTGAGCCTCAGGATGGGCCGCGCATTTACCAAACTGATCATGCTCCTCTTCCGACTCTTCACGCGCCGGGTCCGGAAGCAGGCACGAGCCAACGCACGGCAGCAAAAAAGAACGAGGGGCAGATTCGATTAACGCTGCACCCTGGACGGTCGACTCATGCCCTACATCTTCTCCAAACCCGAGCCCGCTGCCAATCACCACGCCGCTCACGCTTGTGCCTGACCTGAGCGTTATCATCCCGACTCACAACCCGGATCGCGAGCGGCTACAGCGCTGCCTCGAAGCGCTGGCCCGACAGACACTCGCTCCGGAGCGGTGGGAACTTGTCGTTGTGGACAACGACAGTTCGACTCCCGTGGCGCTGCCGGTTCACGCCATCTCTGCCTCAGTGCGGACAGTCCGCGAAATCAAACGTGGCCTCACTTCCGCCCGTTTGCGGGGCTTCGCCGAAACGCAAGGTGCGATCGTGGTTTTGGTGGATGACGACAACGTCCTCTGCCCCGATTACCTGGAGCAGACGCTCGCCCGATTCACCCAGCACCCTAATCTTGGAGCCCTGGGAGGGCCGGTGCAGCCGGAGTGGGACGTCGCTCCGCCGCCTTGGGTAATGGAATTCTCCGGCTTGCTCGCCCTACACGAACACGGACCTGCGTTTCTGCTCCAGCGAGGCGGCCCGGACGCATTATGGCCGCGCTTTGCGCCGGTCGGCGCCGGCCTGTGTGTGCGACGTGCGGCTCTCCGCTCGTATCTGGACGGGCTCCAGACTACACCCGAACGCATGCAGTTCGACCGTCGCGGCTCTGCCCTCACGTCCGGCGGAGACAGCGATCTTGTTTTCACCGTGCTGCATGCGGGATGGGACGTTGCCTACGATCCCGCGCTTGTAGTGAAACATCTGATACCGGAAGGCCGCACCCGTCTCGACTATCTCGCGCGGCTGAACGAGGGCATCCAGCGTTCGTGGGTGCGCGTGCTTTATCTCCATAGGCAGTGCCCGTGGCCGGCGATCGCATCTTGGACCGTGCCGCTTCGCACGGCGCGCGCTTGGTTTCGTTATCGAGCCTGGCGCAGTCCGGCCCGTTACGTGCGCTGGCGCGGCGCGCGAGGACACTTTCTCGGACAAGCGGACATTCGCACCCAGTGACGGCCACTCGGTGCGGCACCTTATCCGAACCCAGCGCCGCCCTTTGACGGGATCGCGCGCCAATACTCCCCCGCCCAGATCCATCTTGCGCTCGAGTTCCTTCATGTTTCGCGCAGCCAAGGCCCTTGCCCCTAGCGGCCTCAAGCGCCTCTGCCATTCATTCCGCTATCGTTATTGTTGGTTACGCTGGCTACCGGGCACCTCCCGCCAGTTCGGTCCGCCCCGCCATTGGGTGCGGCTCGCCGACTATCTGCGGGCGCATCCCGGATCGTCGCACGAAGTCCTTCCCGCCCATCGTCTGCCTGAGCCAGTGATCCGCTACTGCAACGCAGTTCCTCCCCGCTTCGTCTCTCGGATCCAACGCGAAATTCCCGCGGCGCACGTGCTCGAATTACCTGAGGTGAGACTGCTCGGCGACGAGGGCTGGATTGTCGGCGCTCGCGACTCACTCATTCTCGACACGTCGTATCACGCGTTCCCCGACCGCGAGATGAGGCCCGACGATCACTGGATCCTGCGGCGCACTCGCGCCAGACCTCTGCAGCGATTGCGAGGCCGCACCTTGTCGCTTGCCAGCGACTTCGCTAGGGGAGGATTCGCGCATTTTGTGCACGACTCTCTTTCGCGCCTGCTGCTGCTTGAGCGCGCGGGGATTGATCCGACGTCATTCGACCAAATTTACTGGCCGCACCCCCCGGGTGTGGGGACGAAACAGCTTCTCGCCGCATCGCGGATCCCCCTGCACAAGCTCATCCCCCCGGACCCCGGGACCGACTTCGAGTGCGAGTCGCTCACGGCGACGACTTTTCCGGGTCGGCCTGCGCACCTTACCCCACCCTACTGCGATTTTCTCCGTCACCGCTTCGCTCCGCCACCGCGTGGAGCCGGTCGGCGGGTCTATCTCAGCCGGGCGGGTTTCGCGCGTAATTTCGTCAACGCTCCTGCGATTGAGGATGTGCTACGCGCGCACGGATACGAAGTTTGCGAGCCGCACCGCGACCCTCATGCGCTCGCGCGCTGCGCCGCCGCCTCACATCTGGTGTCCTTGGAGGGCTCTGGTTTCTACAATGCCTTTGCCGCGCCTCCGGGCACGCGTTCGCTGGTCATCCTGCCCGAAGGGGGTCAGACACTGCCCTACAACCTACTGGTCGCCCTCTCCGCCGGACACCATCTGCACCTACTGCTCGCACGCAGCGTGCCGACACCCAATCCCGATCCGTCAGTCTCGGCTGTGATGCTCGATCCGGCCGAGCTGGCCCGCGCACTGGACGTGATGGATCGGATTCGCTGAGTTCCACCGTGATTACCGTTTCCGTCATTATCCCCGCGTTCAACCGAGTGGGGCCGCTGCGCTCCACGCTGCGCAGCGCTCGGGCCGCAATCAGCGAACTCTGTGAACCCGCGGAAATCCTCCTGGTTGACGACGGTTCTACGCCGCCACTTGAGGAGACTCTCGCAGGCGCTCCCGAATCGGTTGACTGCAAATTCATGCGTCAAACCAACGGCGGCTCAATCGTGGCC
>JAEYQF010000084.1 GCA_023410155.1 Verrucomicrobiota bacterium
CCTCAAGGAAGGCCTCGTCGTGACTCACCAGCACGAGGGCGCACGGACAATCCCCCAGCGCCTCCTCGAGACAGCGAATCCCGGGCAGGTCCATATGGTTCGTGGGCTCGTCCATCACGATCAGGTGCGGCCCTCGCACAATGCCGAGCGCCAGGAGCATCTTGCGCAGTTCACCCGGACTCGGCAGCGCGCTTTCCAACAGCCGCGCCGGCCGCGAACCGAGCCGGCTCACGGTTGTCATCACCCGCCCGCGTTCATCATTGGGCAGTCGTTTGATCGATTCGAGCAAGGCTCGTGATTCCTCCGCAGTGACTTCCTGCGGCACGCTGACCACCTTCTCCGGCGGCAAATCCAGTTGGCTCAGCAGGTGGCGGATGAGCGTGCTCTTGCCGAGGCCGTTCGCGCCGGTGACCGCGATCCGATCGGCGCCACCGACCGCAAGATCGGGATAGTGCAACCGGCGCCCCTCGCCGAGCGGGAGTTCACCCGCCGGCAAGCGCAGCAAAAAGTCCCGCGGCATGAACGACGCGCCTTCAACCCAGATGCCCGTCTCGTAGCGTTTGCGCACCTTGATGCCCGCGCGTTCGTCCGCCACGCGGCCCGCACGTTGGCGCATCTGTGCGACCATCCGCCCGGCGTACGCATCCTTCCCGGTGAGTTTGGCGAGATTTCGCTTCGCGCGTCCGTCGTGATCATGCGCCGGAATCTTCTTTTGCTTGGAGCCGCGCGCGGCCGCCGCCTTTTGCTCCGCGATCACGCGTCGACGTTGCGCCTCCGCCCGCAATCGGTCCTCCGTCCGCCGAAGCGCCTCGTTCGCCGCGCGCGCGGCGCCCTCCTCACTCTCCTGCTGCGCCAGCGCTGCTGTGACACCACCCGGCCGCAGCACCGCTTCCGGTGGATCAAGCAGCAGGCACTGCTGGCACAACCGATCGAGCAGCGCACGGTCGTGGCTCACCAACAAACCCACCCCGCCGAAAGGCATGAGCGCGCCCATCAACAATCGTCGCGCCTCCCCATCGATGTGGTTGCTCGGCTCGTCGAGCGCGAGCACTGCCGGTTCCCGCCACAACGCGACTGCGATCTGCGCCCGTTTGCGTTCACCATGACTCAGGGTCGACCAGCGCTCCGCCCAATCGTCGCCCACCTGCAACCGCGCCTTCAACACCGCGCCGTCCGCGGCCCAAATGAAATCTTCCAACATTTCCGGAGGCTCGTCCGTGCGCTGCGCCACGTACAACGCGAGCCCCTGGCGGTGCACCTGACCACGCACGGGCGCGAGTTCGCCCGTGGCCACTTTCAGCAGCGTCGTTTTGCCCGCGCCGTTTGGACCCACGACGCCAGTCCAGCCGGTGGGAAACTCGACCGTCAGCTCGCTGAAGAGCGGTGTCGTCATGCCCGGGTAGGTGAACTCCACCGCCCGAAGCGCCAACTGCGCAGAACCCATGCAGCGCACGCTGAGCCGCTCGCACGCTCCGGCAAGCCGAAGTCGCATCTGATTTTTCCCCGCAATGATGATCACTGCGCAAATCGCGTTTCGCTCTCGAGAGCCCGCGCTGAGATCCCGGCCGGCGGCAGGCCCGAAAAATCGCGCAACTTTGCGTTACCCACCCAAGTCTCACGAACTGCCCCTCCAGCTTCTTATGCTACCCCATCGCCTCCTCCTTCTGGTGACCGGCTGGTCGTCGGTCGCGTTTCCAACCTTCGCGCAGTCACCGACCAACGCGATCGATCGCGACCTCCTCCAGCCCCTGCTCTGTTTTGAGGCGGGCGTGACCGACGGTAAGCCGAGCGGGTGGTCCGGTGGGCCCGATGGAACTGTTTTCGCCGAGACCAAAGTGACGTATCAAGGCGGCGGATCCGCCCGCCTGACGCGCGACACAAAATCGGAGGCCGCGTTCTCGTCACTCACCAAAGGGCTTCCCTTGACCGTCTCAGGAAATGAGCTGGAGCTGCGCGGCTTTCTGCGGACCGAAGCGGTCACGCAGCCGTCAGGGCTCTGGCTCCGCGTCGACGGATACGAAGGCGTGCTGGAGTTCACCAACATGCAGTCACAGGGCCTCACCGGCACGACCCCGTGGACTTCGTATTCGATCAAGGTCCCGCTCAATCCGGAAGGTCAGCGGCTCGCCTTCGGCGCTTTCCTGAGCGGCAGCGGAACCCTGTGGGCGGACGAGCTGGAACTGCTGGTGGATGGCAAACCCCTCTGGGAGGCACCAAGGGTCACACCGCCAACAACGGTGCTCGACCGCGACCTCGAGTTTGTCTCTGGCTCGCGAATTCCGGCGCGCGCGTTCACGACCGGTGAAATCAAGAACCTCGCCCTCCTCGGCGAAGTGTGGGGCTTTCTCAAATACCATCATCCGCGCGTCACGGCCGGTGACTACCATTGGGATTTTGAGCTCTTTCGCATCCTGCCGGCCGTGCTCGCCGCACCTGACCTGAGCACAGCGCAGAGCGTTCTCGCCGCTTGGGTCGAAACGTTCGGGCCGCCCGAGACTCCCGCCAGCTTCTTGGAGAAGCCGGAAAGAATTCATCTCCCTTCCGATTCCACGTGGCTGAACGACGACAGCGTACTCGGCTCGCGCCTCCGCCAGCAGTTGCAGTCCGTGCACGATGCGCGGTCAAAAGGCACTCGGCAGTTCTATCTGGCGCTCAAGCCTGGGGTGAAGAA
>JAEYQF010000093.1 GCA_023410155.1 Verrucomicrobiota bacterium
CCCCCGGCCTCCCGAAGCGTTCCGGAATGGGAGCGCAAAAGTAAGCACATTCATCCAAAGAAGGAACCTCTTGTTCACTTCTTCTCGATGATCGGATGCCGCTCGAATGGCTTGCTGCGATCGAACAGGTATCGGAACGTGGCCAGCGTACGGTAATTCTCGGCCCCAAGGTTCTGGCACACTTTGATCATGCGCGGATTGAAATCTCCGATCCACGTCAGCACCGTGTCCTTGTATAACTTCTTGTTCACGATGTGTTTCTCTCCGTAGACGATGAGCGCTCCTTCGATCCCCTTGCCCTGGAATTCCTTCGCCACGCCGAAGACCAGACCGGTGTATGTGGTGATCACCCCGCGCCAGCGATAATAGAGGAATTTCAATTTTCCCCACCAGTTCAAGTCGCCGTTCACATAGCGGAACACCTCGTTGAGCTCAGGCAGGCTTATATACATGGCGATCGGCTTTTCGGCGTAGCGGATGAAGATCACCAGCCTCGGATCCATCACCGGCTTCATGGTACGCACCAGCTTCAGCGAAGTGGCCACATCCATCGGTTTGTGATTGGCATGGTCCACCCACGCAGCGTTGTAGACTTCACGCAGATCTTCCGCGATCTGCTCCACCGATCGGCCCACCGAATCATACATCCGAATGTTCGGATCATCTTCCAATTGCTTGAACTTCCGGTGGAAGATCGGCGGCACTGGTTCCAGCGCCGATCGTTTGAAGAAAAGCTGCTCGTAATACAATTGAAAACCGTACTTCTCAAGCAGATCGCGATAATATGCCGGATTGTAGTTGGTGCCGTAGATCGGTGGATCGGTGAAGTTCTTGATCAACAAGCCCCAGAACATGTTGCGGTCACCCAGATTGATCGGGCCGTCCATCGCTTCCATGCCTTTGGCCTTCAACCAGTCGCGTGCAGCGTCCAACAATACGTTCGCCGCCCGTTGATCATTGATGCATTCGAAAAAGCCCATTCCACCCGTGGGCTGCTTCTCGGTGTACGCGGTCTTGGCATTGATGAATGCAGCAATACGTCCGATCGGCATCTTTCCATTGTACAACACCCAGCGTTCCGCCTTTCCTTCCTTCAGCAGCTTGTTCTTCCCGGGATCGAAGACCTTCTCCACATCCTGCCGCAAGTGCGGGATCCAGTTCCTGTCATCACGGTAGATGGTCCACGGCAGGTCCATCCAATCCTTCACCGTACGTCTGTCGTTCGCCTCGCGCAGTTCCATTCTCTGCGAAGGTGCGATCTTTCGCAGCGTTGAACAAGAAAGAACACCGGCCGATCTTCCTCATCGGCTTCATGTGCAGTGGCAAAACGCGTATCGGCCGTGAGCTCGCCCGTGTGCTCAAGCGCAGGCATATCGACCTGGACCGTGCGATAGAAGCGGATGTGGGCCCGCTTGTGCCCTTCTTCCAGCAACACGGTGAAGCGGCTTTCCGCGAGCGGGAAAAGGAGAAACTTGCGGAACTGCTATCCGCAATGGATGTCATCATCTCCACCGGCGGCGGCACGCCGGCCGTAGGTGACAACCTCGAGAAAATGATGGCCGCCGGCACCGTGATATGGCTCGATGTTCCCATGCCCACGTTGCTACCGCGGATCGAGCGTACCGGACGGGACAGACCTTTGCTTCTCGGGTTGAGCGGAAAAGAATTACAGCATCGCGTGGAAAGCCTCATGGAAGAGAGGATCCCGTTCTATTCGCGTGCGCACCTCATCGTTCAAGCCGCAGCACCACCCGATGTGCTCGCCGCACGCATCAAGCAGATCCTCGACCTTCAGGAAAGATAGACCGCATCCTTGCGCCCGAGCTCCACGCTGATGTGTTCCTGCAACGTGGTGCTCAAAGTAAGGCCCACTATGTCCGCACGTATCGGAAAGGTGCGATGCATGCGATCCACCAGCACCACGGTCACCAGCTTTTTCAAGGGAGCCTGCACCAAATGGGCTGCAGCGTGCATCAACGTACGTCCGCTCATCAGCACATCATCCACCAACACCACCACTTTCCCGCGCAACAGTTTGGCATCGATCGAAAGGCCCACTGGTCTTTCCAGCGGCGCGTCCTTATCCAGCTCGATCACCGCAGTGGTCACTTCAAGCGGAGATATTTCTTCAAGGCGTCTGGCCAGACGCTTCACCAACAACGGTCCGCGCTCTGCGATCCCGATCAGCACTATCCCCTTCTCCTCGAAATTCTCTTCATACAACTGATGCGCGATACGTTCCAGCTTTCGCTGCACACGATCATGGTCAAGAACGGTGATCTTTTCGGGCATGGCCTCTGCGAAGGTATTCGATCGTCACTTTCTTTTTTAGGGCGTGCCCCCGCCGAGAGGATCAGGTCTGGTGATAAAATGTTCCGCCAGGGCGGGGTCGCGCTCTTCGTTCCAAGTCCGCGTCCGTTCCGCCTGCGGCTACATTCCCTTGCGGGCTTTCCACTTCGATCGCTCACGCACATCAGCGCTCGCCACCGGCCGGCACATCACGTTCCAGCTCGGTGGCCACCACGCCACTTCCACCGAAAGTGGGGTAACAAACGATCTCGATCTTCATGATCGGCGCAAAGGTACCGTTCCTAAAAACTGGAGCCGCAGCGATCCAAGTTCACTGCGGCTCCATACTGGGGTGAATCATCT
>JAEYQF010000099.1 GCA_023410155.1 Verrucomicrobiota bacterium
AATTCTTCCCGGCCCTGGCCGAACAAGACGCCGCAGTTGCCGCGACCCTGACTGCTTCCTTCGACGGGCGTCGGCGCGGCCCACTCGACGTGCAACTGACAGTCGCCGAAGGACTGCAGGGTTCGCACGTAGCCGCTGCCCGGGACGCATTCGAGCGCGCCGTCGCGCACCACCCATTTGGTCGGGCTGCCGTCCATCGCGACCCAGGCGGACGTGTTGCTGCCATCAAAAAGCACCGTCGCATCGGAAGGCGCGCGTCCAGGCTTCTCCTGCGTGCTTGGCGTGGCCGGCGTGATGACGGGAGGCAGGGGGCGCTCCCGATCGTGACCAAGCCAGGCGGGATCAGGCGCGGCAAAGGCGAGAGCGGTCGAGGCTGCGAGCAAAAGTGAGACCGAGGTCGGGGAAGTTTTCATAGGGACGGCAAAAGGAGCTTCGGGCCGGACGCGCGGCCGGTTCAACTGAATTTCTGGGGCGACGTTGGGCAGATAGACGCTGTCCGCCGGAATATGGTTCAGGCCTCTGAAAACGGCGATGCGGGCAACCAGTCCGCACCTCAGCAGACGTTCCGACCGTAGGCGTGCTGCATCGCCTCGCGGGCGAGTTCTTCTCCGGCGAGTTTCAGCCAAGCTTGATTGCGTGAAAGATCCTGGCCGCATTCACCCCAGCACGCAGCGAAGCGCCGAAAACGGGCGCAGGGATAGCAGGTGCACTGGTGGCAGAAGCGGAGTTTCTTTCGCTCGATGCAACAGACGTGGATGCTTTTGCAGCGGCGCTGAAGACAAGGGTGTGCCGCGCCCGCGCAAGGGCGGGACGAGCGCAGGTAGGAAGGACAGGTTCCGCAATAGACGCCGCAGGGCGGTATAAAGCCCCGGTAGGGTCTCGCTGGGATCGCACGGTTCACTCGGGGAGGTGGCAGTCGCCACTCTGCCGGGGCGGATTATCGCGGTGCCACGATGTATTCACCCAAGCCCTACGGCGCGCTTTCGTGGTCAGTCGACTCGGGTGTCGCGGCTTGGATCTCGCGCATGGTCTCGTTCTCGATGGCTTGCAGTTTCTGAATCAATGGGCCCATGCGGGCCTGCACGAGCGTCATGGAGCGCTGCACGACGTTAGGCAGCTTCGTGATCACCGACTGGCCGACCGGCGTGCGGTAGAATGCAATCATTCCGTCCACCTCCTCCTGGGTCAGGGATTCCGAGTAGATCTTCATATACATCGGTTCCATGACGGACCAGTCGATCTCCTGCTGCAGCAGGTCGACCATGCGGTCCTGCATGCGCGCGAGCGCAGCCTTCACTTCCGGCGAGTGCTCACGGCCGATCGCCGCTTGGGCGGAGGACGATTGCATCAACGCCTTGATCTGCTCCTTCATCTGATCGAGCAGATTCCGTGAGTGAGTGACTTCGAGTAGTTCGCGAAGCGAAGCGTCACTGGGCGCGGTGGAGTCTGCGCGAAGTGACAGGGCGCAGACGAGGGCGAGGAGGCTGAGGTATTTGAGCATGAGAAAGCGCAGCGCGGTGAAGAAGTGGGGCTGTGACCGATGGTAATTCCCATCGAAGCGAGGGCGGGTCAGGTGTGCGATGGCCGCTTGAGCAGTGCGTGCCCACGAAAAGGCCATCGCGGCGCAAAGCCGAGCGATTAAAGCCGGGAAAATTTCCCGAGTGCATCCCCCGGAGCCGCCCGCGGGCGCCCACTAGGTCGGCGGCGCAATCGCATCGGCCCGATTGCCCGCGCGCGCAGGGCGGACAACTTGCAACATGACAAAAAGGCAGAAATCCACCACCGCGGCTCCGCAGATAAATCGCAAGATCGAGCTCATCGCCCGGAGCGTCGCCGGTCGCATCAAAGTGGAACGCTTCGATCGAACCGGCGCCCGCTCGCGGGTGCGAGGCCACATCTCCGCTCACGGCCGGCGCAGTCAGGCCCGGCGCGACGCCCGGTGAGGCGGGCTGGTTTAGCCCAGCACCTCAGGCGGGACGTATTCGACTGCGCGGAGCCCCGCGCAACGCGCGTGGTTGAGAGGGGGAATCAACACGCTGGCCGCGTCGCCGGACATGAGCCGCAGGGCGGTTTTGCTCTGGCCATCGGACACGTCGCGGCGAGAGGCTCGGGCATGCGTTGTCTCACGATCCTCATCCTGGCCGCGCTCAGCACGGCCGGCGCACACGCCGCTTCCTCGAGTGAAAGCTTCACGTTTGAAGCTGATCGCTTCGCCGATATTCAGGTCCTCCGGTATCAGGTTCCTGGATTCGAGCAGCTCACGCTGCAGCAAAAGAAACTTGCCTATTACCTCACGGAAGCCGGGCTCTCCGGCCGCGACATTTTCTGGGACCAGAAATACCGCCACAACCTCGCGATCCGCAAAACTCTCGAAGCCGTGCTCCAGTCGTATCGCGGCGAGCGCACCGGTGCCGAGTGGGACGCTTTTCTCGTCTACGCGAAGCAGGTGTTCTTCGCCAACGGCATTCACCACCACTACGCCAGTAACAAGATCCTGCCCAAGTTCCCCGCGCCTTACCTCGCGAAACTCCTCGGGCAAACCGACGAGAAGCTGCTGCCGCTCGATGGTAAAACCGTCGCCACCTTCACACGTGAGTTGACCCCGATTCTCTTCGACCCGCAGCTGGACGCGAAGACCACCAATCTCGACGCCGGTGTGGATCACGTGGCTGCGTCGGCCAATAATTTCTACCGCGACGTCACCGCCGCCGAGGTTGAGCAATTCTACGCGGAGCTTGCCACCAAGTCCGGCAACCCGCGCCTCTCGCATGGCCTGAACTCGCAACTCGCCAAAGTCGATGGCCGCCTCGTCGAGCGCACTTGGAAGATCGGCGGCATGTATGGCCCGGCGATCGAGCGCATCGTAGGCTGGCTGGAGAAAGCTGCGACCGTCGCCGAGACCGAAACGCAGCGCCAGAGCATCGAGCATCTGATCCGTTATTACCGCACGGGCGACATCGCCGCGTTTGACGAACACTCCATCGCATGGGTCAGCGACACCACGCCGACGATCGATTTCGTGAACGGGTTCATCGAGACCTACGTCGACTCGGTCGGGAAAAAGGGATCGTTCGAGTCCATCGTCTCGATGCGCGACGCCGAAGCGACCAGCCGCATCGCCGCCATCTCCGATCAGGCGCAGTGGTTCGAGGACAACTCGCCGATTCTTCCCGCACACAAGAAGGCCAACGTCACCGGCATCTCGGCCAAAGTCATCACCGTCATCGGCGAGGTCGGCGACGCGGCTCCCTCCACGCCCATCGGTATCAACCTCCCGAACGCCGAGTGGATTCGTGAACAACACGGCTCCAAGTCCGTCTCGCTCGGCAACATCGTGGAGGCCTACAATGTCGTGCAGCTGAAAAGCCCTGCCACCGAGGAGTTCGCCGCCAGTCCCGAGATCGCCGCCCGCCTGAAGAAGTGGGGCGCGCTCGCCAGCGATCTACAC